>CALXFB010000056.1 GCA_944387475.1 uncultured Clostridia bacterium | reverse complement strand
AATAAAGAAAAATTAGAAGTTGGGTTATAAGTATAAAATTGATATAAAAAAAGATAAAAAGGTTTACATATATGAAAAGAAAAGTTTTATTTTTTTAAAAGAAAATAAAATTTAAAATATAAATATGATATGTTATTAAATAATAAATTGAAATAAAATAGAAAAGATGTATTAAAAAATTACAATATAAAATATAAAAAAATATAAAAAAATAAAAAAACAACTAAAAAGATAAATAAATAAAAAATAATTAAATAAAAATAATTAAATAAAAATAAATAAATAAAAATAAATAAATAAAAATAATTAAATAAAAATAATTAAATAAAATAATTAAATAAAAAATAAATAAAAAATAAATAAATAAAAAATAATTAAATAAAAATAATTAAATAAAAATAAATAAATAAAAATAATTAAATAAAAATAATTAAATAAAAAATAATTAAAAAAATAAATAAATAATTAATTAATTAAAAATTATTAATAAAAAATTTGAAATAAAAAATAGAATTCATATAAATTTTATTAAAAAATATTTTGAAAAAGAAAATATAAAAATAGTTTTTTAAAATATTTTAATAAAAAAGAATAGCAAAAAATAATAAAAAAGAAGTTACCAGAAAACAAGAAAATTTTAGAAGAGTAATATAAATTCAAGAAGAAAAAATAATTAAAAATATAAAAATTAAGCGAAGAAAACTTACGTAATGAAGAAAAACAAAAATAAGTAAAAAATTTAAAATTATTATTAATAAAAGAAGAATATAGTTTACATATAAGAAAGAAAAGTTTTATTTTTTAAAAGAAAATGAAATTTAAAAATATAGAAATGAGATGTTTTAAATAATAAATTGAAATAAAATAAAAAAGATGTATTAAAAAATTACAATATAAGATATTAAAGAAAAATGAAAAATGAAAAATAAAAAATAAATAAGAAAATAATTAAAAAAATAAACAAATAAAAAATAAACAAATAAAAAATAATTAAATAAAAATAATTAATAAAAAATAAATAAGAAAAAAATAAATAGAAAATAAATAAATAAAAAATAATCGTTAAAATCGAAAATAAGACTTTTTATATTTTTAGGAATATAAAAATATGGAAAAAATCAAAAAAAGAATTGATTAATTTAAAAAAATAAAATATAATTAGAATCAAAGTTATACACAAATGGAGAGTAATATGTGGATAAGTAAGATTAAAATAAAGAATTTTAGAAATTATAAAGAGCAAGAAATTAATTTAAAAAAGAATGTAAATGTATTTTATGGAGAAAATGCACAAGGAAAAACTAATATAGTAGAAGCTATTTTTTTATGCTGTATGGGGAAATCTTTTAGAGCAAAACAGGATAAGGAAATGATTAAATTAGATGAAGAAAATGCAATAGTTGAAGTCGAGTTTAATAAATTAGATAGAGATGGAAAAATAAAAATACAATTGGCAAATAAAAAAATAGTATATGTAAATGGAATAAAAGTAAAGAAGTTAAGTGAATTGGTGGGAAATTTTAATGTAGTAATGTTTAATCCAGACGATATTAATATTTTAAAAGGTGGACCTCAAAATAGAAGAAAATTTTTAGATATAATGATAAGTCAATTAAAACCGAATTATATGCATAATCTAACATTATATACAAAAACTATAGAACAAAGAAACAATTATTTAAGGCAGATAAAAGAAGAACAAAAATCTGAAAGTATGTTAGATATATGGGATGAGGAATTAGCAAAATATGCAATAATTATAAGTAAATATAGAAATGAGTTTATAGAGAAAATAAAAGAAAAAATAAAAAAGATTCATTCAGAAATAACTGATAATAAAGAAGAAATAGAAATAGAATATTTAACAGAATGTGAAGAAAAAGAAAAATATTTAGAATTATTAAAACAAAGAAGAAAATTAGATATAATAAAAGGTTATACAACAAAGGGAATTCATAGAGATGATTTTGTAATATATATAAATAAGAAGCAATTAAGTATATATGGGTCGCAAGGACAACATAGAACAGCTATGTTATCATTAAAATTATCAGAAGTAAATATAGTAGAAGATGAAATTGGAGAAAAACCAGTTTTGTTATTAGATGATTTTATGTCAGAATTAGACCAAAAAAGAAGAAATCATTTTTTAGAAAAAATAGATGATACTCAAGTAATAATTACATGTACTGATAAAATAGAACTTGAAAATAAAAACATTTTAATATATAATGTAAAAGACGGAAAAGTTTATGGAGGAGGAGAGTAAATGGAAAAATATAAACATAAATACGGAGCAGAACAAATACAAGTATTAGAAGGTCTTGAGGCTGTAAGAAAAAGACCAGGAATGTACATAGGAAGTACTTCAGTAAGAGGATTACATCATTGTGTTTATGAAATTGTTGACAATGGTGTTGATGAGGCTTTAGCTGGATATTGTACAGAAATAAATGTAGTTATTGAAAAGGGAAATGTTATATCTGTAACAGATAATGGTAGAGGTATACCAGTAGAAATACACCCTAAAACTCACATATCTACGGCAGAAACTGTTTATACAGTATTACATGCTGGTGGAAAATTCGGTGGAGATAGTGGATATAAAGTTTCAGGAGGATTACATGGAGTTGGAGCTTCTGTTGTAAATGCTCTATCTACTTGGACTGAAGTTACCATTAAAAGAGATGGTGGATTATATCAAATGTATTTTGAAAAAGGTAAAACTGTTAAAAAATTGGAGAGAATAGGAGATGCAGAAGGTACAGGAACTAAGGTTAGATTTTTAGCAGATGATACTATTTTTGAAAGTTTAGATTATGAATATGAAACTTTAGAAAAAAGAATGAGAGAAATGGCTTTCTTAACAAAAGGTTTAAAAATTACATTAGAAGATCAAAGAGAAGAAACACCTAAAAAAGTGGAGTTCTGTTATGAAGGTGGTCTAATTTCTTTTGTAGAGTTTTTAAATAAAAATAAAGAGAAATTACATAAAACACCGATTTATATAGAAAAATCTGGAGAAATACCTGTTGAAATAGCAATTCAATATACAACCAGCTATTCAGAAAATATACATACATTTGTAAATAATATTAATACAATAGAAGGTGGAACACACTTAGAAGGTTTTAAAAGAGCTTTAACTAAAGTATTTAATGATTATGCAAGAAGTCATAATATATTAAAAGAAAAAGATAACAATTTACAAGGAGAAGACATAAGGGAAGGAATAACAGCAGTTGTTTCTGTAAAAGTAAAAGAACCACAATTCGAAGGACAAACTAAAACAAAACTTGGTAATAGTGAGGTAACAGGTGTTGTTCAAAGCATGGTGAATGAAGCTTTATCAACATTTTTAGAAGAAAACCCTAATGTTGCAAAAGCAATTTTAGAAAAATGTATTAGTGCATCAAGAGCAAGAGAAGCAGCAAGAAAAGCTAGGGAATTAGTAAGAAAGAAAAATGCCTTAGAAACTTCTACATTACCAGGAAAACTTGCAGATTGTAGTAGTAAAGTAGCTGATGAATGTGAAGTTTATATAGTAGAGGGAGACTCTGCTGGTGGTAGTGCAAAACAAGGAAGAGATAGAAAATTCCAAGCTATTCTTCCTTTATGGGGTAAGATGCTTAATGTTGAGAAAGCAAGAGCAGACAAAATATATGGTAATGATAAATTAAATCCAGTAATTTTAGCTATAGGAGCTGGAATAGGAGCTGATTTTGATATTACTAAAATACGTTATGGAAAAGTAATAATAATGGCGGATGCTGATGTTGACGGTGCACATATTAGAACTTTATTACTAACATTTTTCTTTAGATATATGAGACCATTAATAGAAAATGGAAATGTATATTTAGCACAACCACCATTATATAAAATTTCTAAAAAAGGTATGGAAGATATATATTGTTATTCTGATGAAGAATTAGATCAAAAATATAAAGAATTAGAAGAAAAAGGCATATTAAGAGAACAATTGGGATTACAAAGATATAAAGGTTTAGGAGAAATGAACCCAGAACAATTATGGGATACTACAATGAATCCAGAAACAAGGATATTGGTAAAAGTAACAATGGAAGATGCAATGAAAGCTGATGAAATCTTTACTTTATTAATGGGTGATGAAGTAGAGCCAAGAAGAGAATTTATCCAAGCAAATGCAAAATATGTTAAAAATCTTGATATATAATAAATTATAAACGGTAGATAAAACAAATATCTACCGTTTATTGATAAAGCCAATAACAATCTCTACTAAAACTAATATATCTAATATGAAAACCTAATATATATTACTATATAAATAAGCTCTAATACCACATATATTAATCATTCGCTCGACTATTAATACACCAAAATCAACCATATTCATCCTAAATTAAGGATTACTAACAACCACTAACAAAATATTAGATATAAGAATAATCTTAGCTCGAATTTATTACCTATTATTTGACCATATATTAAATAAATTATAGATAAAAATAAAATATAATTAAAGATTGATATAGCCTACAAACAAATAATAAACTCTTATCGCCGACACATTATAATCCATAAAGATGAACCATAATATATCTTTGCTCGAATATTAATAAACAAAATATCATCTATTAATACTCTTTGCTCAACTATTATTGACCTTATATTAATATTATATTCAAAATAAAAAATATTATTCAAAAAAACAAAAAAAATTTAAAAGTTTACCATTGTCGAATTATGTCGACGAAAAATACGAAAAAAATATTGACAAATTAAATAAAAAAGTGTAAAATTTTATTTACAAAATGGAGGTGATAAAAATAAAACAATTAACAGTTCAAGAATGGATACCAATAGAAAAAATTTATGAGGACGGATTTATCAAACTAAAAAATAATAAAATAGTAAAGATATTAAAAGTAAATCCAATTAATTATAATTTAAAATCAGATTTAGAAAAAGAGTCGATTTTAAATTCATATAAGATTTTTTTAAAGACATGTAATTTTAATATTCAAATTTTAATTCAGAGTAGTAAAGAAGATTTAACTCATCATATTAAAAATATCCAGAAAAATATTTCCAAAAAAGAAAACAAATATTTAAAAGGAATTGCTGAAAATTATATTAACTATATTCAACAAATTAATTTAATGAGAAAGTCATCTTCTAAAAATTTTTATATTATTTTATCTGAAGATATAAATAATAAAATGAATATTTTTGAATCTGAAGAAATTATTAAAAATGATTTGAAAGATAGATATTTTAAAGTTAAAGAATGTCTTTCACGTTCAGGAAATATAGTAACTGAATTAGCAACTTCAAAAGAAATTGAAGATTTGTTTTTATCTTTATTAAACACCAGAAAAAATTTAAATAATAAATTATTTAATTTAAATTGAAAAAATTATACAATTAAAAAATAAATAAATAGAAAAAATTAAATAAAAAAATAATTAAAAAAAATAAATAAAAAAATAAATAAAAAAATAATTAAAAAAAATAAATAAAAAAATAATTAAAAAAAAATAAATAAAAAAATAATTAAAAAAATAAATAAAAAAATAATTAAAAAAAATAAATAAAAAAATAATTAAATAAATTAAATAAAATAATTTAATATAAATTATTAATAAAGCAAATTAAAAAAATTTAAAAACCGAAAATAAAAATGAGATTAATTTTGTTAAAAAATAGTATAAAAAATGAAAATATAAAAAAGTTTTAAAAAATATTTTTATAAAAAGTGACAGCAAAAAAATAATACAACTAGGTTACTAAGAAATAATAAAACTCAAAAAAGTAATATAAATTTTATAAGAAAAAAATAATTATAAAAGTAAAAACTAAAGGCAGAAAACTTACGTAATAAATGGAAACAACAATAAGCATAAAAAGAGAAATTATTATTAAAAAAAGAAAAATATGGTTTACATATATTAAAAGAAAAGTCTTATTTTTAAAACGAAAATAAAATTAAACATTATATGTTTTAAATAATAAATTGAAATAAAATAGAAAAGATGTATTAAAAAATTACAATATAAAATATAAAAAAATATAAAAAAACAACTAAAAACATAAATAAATAAAAAAACAATTAAAAAGATGATTAAAAAAATAATAAAAAACAATTTTAAAAAAAATAAACAAATAAAAAATAATTAAAAAAATAAATAAAAAATAATTAAAAAAATAAATAAAAAATAATTAAAAAAATAAATAAAAAATAATTAAAAAAAATAAATAAAAAAATAATTAAAAAAAATAAATAAAAAAATAATTAAAAAAAATAAATAAAAAAATAATTAAAAAAAAATAAATAAAAAAATAATTAAAAAAATAAATAAAAAAATAATTAAAAAAAATAATTAAAAAAAATAAATAAAAAAATAATTAAATAAATTAAATAAAATAATTTAATATAAATTATTAATAAAGCAAATTAAAAAAATTTAAAAACCGAAAATAAAAATGAGATTAATTTTGTTAAAAAATAGTATAAAAAATGAAAATATAAAAAAGTTTTAAAAAATATTTTTATAAAAAGTGACAGCAAAAAAATAATACAACTAGGTTACTAAGAAATAATAAAACTCAAAAAAGTAATATAAATTTTATAAGAAAAAAATAATTATAAAAGTAAAAACTAAAGGCAGAAAACTTACGTAATAAATGGAAACAACAATAAGCATAAAAAGAGAAATTATTATTAAAAAAAGAAAAATATGGTTTACATATATTAAAAGAAAAGTCTTATTTTTAAAACGAAAATAAAATTAAACATTATATGTTTTAAATAATAAATTGAAATAAAATAGAAAAGATGTATTAAAAAATTACAATATAAAATATAA
>CALXFB010000055.1 GCA_944387475.1 uncultured Clostridia bacterium | reverse complement strand
TAGTGCTTTTGTTTTTCTATAGATTTTTAAAATTTTTATGTCTATTTTTTCCCCAGATTATTTAACTCATATAAAAACCAGTTATTTGATAACTGGTTCTTATTGTTTTATATAAAGCAATCTCTACTGCTTATTATATAATTTTCCCCGCCTTAGCCGTAATGCTTTTAATTTTTAAGGACCTGCTCCTAAAAACAGGTGGGTGCCTACCTAAATACTCCTGGGCTTCTTACTATATACTGTAAGCATGCACGCCATATTTGAGAGATCAGCCCCTCTTTATATGTGTTGGTTCTAAAAATTAAGTCTACACGCACTATGCAGGGTAAGTTTTGTTTTATTTTTAATTCATTTATATTTTAGCATAAGTAATATAAAATATCAACTTGAAATTTCTTCTAAATTATAAAAAGTTTTATTACTATATATTATTATCTCATTTTTCTTAATTTATTCTCTTTTAATCTAACTTTTTCGTTATTTGCAATTTTCATTTTTTTATGATAAAATGTTATAAGTATGTGAGTAGAAAATCTTTCTACTTTTATTTTTTTATTATTTTTTATTATTTTTCTATTATTTTTTCTATCATTACATTACATATAATAAAATACAGAAAAATTGTAATAAACTTCCTAATAATATAAATAAGTGAAATACAGAATGCATATATTTATGTTTTTTACCTATTGCATATAATACTGCACCTACTGTATATGCAATACCCCCTAATAAAAGAAGCACAAAACCTGCTGTTCCTAAAAGTTTAGGAAGTAATGTTATTTTAAATACAATGCACCATCCCATTGCTAAATAGCATATCATAGAAAACATCTTAAATTTTTTTATATCAATAGAATTAAGTACAATCCCAAGTATTGCTACAATCCATATTATACCGAATATAACCCATCCAGAAATTGGATCATATTCACGAATACTACAAAGTGCAAATGGAGTATATGAGCCAGCAATAAGCAAAAATATTGAGCAATGGTCAAGTACTTGGAATACTTTTTTAGAATACCTTTTTGGACTAAGTCCGTGATATATACTAGACATTGTGTATAGTATAATCATAGTTACACCATATATAGCTCCACTAATTACTCCATACACATTTCCCCTTATTGCAGCAAAAACTATACAAAGAACAGTAGCAACAACTCCCAAGACTGCCCCTACTATATGTGATGTCATATTAAAAATTTCTTCTCCTTTTGTATATTTAGGAAGTATTCTATCTTTTAACTTTATTCTCTCCATAATTTACCTCTATTCTTTTTTATATGATTTAACATATATCTTTATAAATTTTATTTTCTATTTTGAAATTTTATTGTCACAAATGGGAAAGGTATTGACTTTCCCATTTGCTTAGAATTAACAATTATATAAGAAGCTTTCTGCTTTCAGTCAAGTTGATTTTTACCTTGACGTAAGCTAGCATCCTTTTGCCTACTTTTCCTTGTTTTATCATTCCTGCATCATCATACATTTCTACCTCTTTTAAAACTCTATCTTCAAGAGAATAAATTCCGTAAATCTTATTTTCATTTTCTTGTTTTTTCACAAATGTACTAGCAATCCAATGACTTCCAAAAAGCAAAATCCCAGCTATTTTCCCATTTTTTAGCCTAGGCTTTAATTCTTCAATTCCTAGTGCTTTTGCCTCTACACCTTCTCTTTCTGAGAAAACCCGACTACAAATCTCATTCAAAACAGATGGTGCGTTACTTAGTTGCTCATTTCCTTCAAAAAATATGAAACTACCTGTCTGAAGAGTTGCTATATAAGCAAGATAAAAATTATTCTTTTTGTCTTTTTCCATTCCTGCCGGAATAAGAATAACCTCTTGAGGAATTGTAATATTTTGCCTTTGTACTTTATAATGGCGTTTATCTTCTGGTATTTCTATTTTTGTAAACTCACCATATTCTACAATTCCTATAGATGTTGCCAGCTTTAGTTTTCTCTCTTGATGTTCCATTGTTAATCCTTTCTGTTTATGCATTTGCACAAAACTTCCTGCTACATATAGCATTTTATACTACATCATTTATTATATCACATTTTTTCAAAATAGTTAAGTTTTTATTCAACTATTTTTATTTAATTATAACAAGGAAAAAGCCTTAAACTTTTTCCTTGTTTTTTTGATCAGCAACTTGCGTTTAATTTTTTAGTTCTATCCATATCTACCTTCACTTTAATAAATGCAACTATTTGTTTTCTTTGCTGAGATGGTTCTATAGTTTTTTTATCGTCAAACATATATACTTTGTTTAGGAAACCATTATCAAGTGAATATATACCATATGCCCTGTTATCTCCACCTACATTTTGGAAAAATACTGTAGAGAGCCAATAGCTTCCAGGAATGTCTATTCCTCTTATCCTATCGTTTTTAATTTTTGCTCTAATATCATTAACACTGAGGCCTTTAGCTATTACTCCGTCTTTTGAAAAAATATCAGAGCAAATTTCGTTTAAAACTCTTTGTGCATATTTTGCTCCTATTTGTCCCACAAAAGAAACCTGATTATTTTTCCCAAGACCTGCTATATAGCAAATAAAAATATTTCCACTTGCATCTTTTTGTACACTAAAAGGTGTTAATTCTATTATCTCATCCAACTTAAGCTCTTTGTTTTCAATTCCATTCTTACTTTGTTGTATATAATAAGTTCTTTTTGAGCTTGGAATCCTAACTACAGCTTTTTCTCCATATTCCACAATTCCTAAAGCTGTAACAAGTCGCATTTTTTCTTTTTGAAGTGCCATTGCTAATCCTTTCTTTTTGCACTTGCATAAGAAACTATGTACATAGCAAAAATTGCTATATTGCTTCTTATTATAGCATTTTTTACTTGTTTTTTCAAGCATTTACTCTTTTATGTATGAGTTTTTTTGACTGGGGTTTTATTTAGATTTCAACGTTTTTAAGCTCTAAGTTATAATTTGTCTTGATTTT
>CALXFB010000054.1 GCA_944387475.1 uncultured Clostridia bacterium | reverse complement strand
AAAACCCCATAGAAAGTTTCCGCAGTTTACAACTATTATAATTACAGCTGGTTAGCCAGAATAAGAAAGGTAATCTAGAGGAAACTTTTTTGCTGGCTAACCATCAGTAATTTCCTATACATCATAGTCTTGTTAATCTTAGCAGGAGTTTCAATTGCTATGCTAACAGGAGAAAATGGAATTTTAACTCAAGCACAAAATGCTAAAAAAGAAACCGAAAAAGCAAAAATAATAGAAGAGGTACAATTAGATATACTAGGAAAACAAACAGAAAATGGTAGTGGGGATATAACAGCAGAAGAATTAGAGGAAATATTAAAAAAATATTTTTCAAATGAAGAGCAGAATTTAAAAGATATAATAGAAGGAACATCAACAGATAAATTAATATCAAAAGAAGATGAGACAATAAAAATAGATTTATCAGAAATATATAATGGAGATATAACAGATGGAACAACACCACCGGCAACAGGACCTTCAAAAGATGAAAACGGATATTTTGAGGAGACAAGTACAATAGATGGAAGTGAAGCTAGTGTAAATAATCCAACAATACCAGAAGGATTTAAGCCAATAGAAACAGAGACATCAAGTTGGGAAGATGTAGAAGCAAATGTAAATAATGGATTAGTAATTCAAGATAAAGTAGGAAATGAATTTGTATGGATACCAGTAGCAACAGCAGTATCAGACACAGAAGCAAATGGAACAACAAATAAAGCAATGGCGATACAGCAAGAAGATGGAAATTATAGAGGATTGCTATATGATTTTGATGAAAATGGTTCTGAAGTAAAAAGTGAATGTACAACAACTACAAGTAGTTATAGAGAGCCAGACGTAGTAACAGGAAGTTCTGGAACAAGTTTTGATGCAAGTAATTATTCAAGTGCTGGATATGGTTCATTAGAAGAAATGGAAACTGGATTACAAAGTGAATACAATAAAATGATAGAAAGTGTAAAAATATATCATGGATTTTATGTAGGAAGATATGAGTTAGGATTAGATGGAAGTAATAATCCAACAAGTAGAAAAGCGAAAGAGGGAGAAGTAACAACAGCTGATGCAGTTAATTCAAACACAAATAAATGGTATGGTTTATATAGTAAAAGTAAAGAATATGCAAAAGAGAGTGATAATAAATCAATAGTAAGTAGTATGTTATGGGGAAGTCAATATGATGCAATGTTAAATTGGATGCAAGAAAATGAAGAAAACGTGTATCAAGATAACGCTTCAAAAACTAATGATAGTTATGATACTGGTTCAGAAGAAAATGACTTTATAAAAAATGTGTTCGATTTATATGGGTGTCATAGGGAATGGACATTAGAGGCCGGCCTACGGCAGCGTTTACAGAGTTACTCGTGGTGGTAGTTCAGGCACTGACAGGGCTCCTAGCAATAGGGTCAACACCTATCCGACCGATAGCTACAGCGACTATTCTACTCGCCTCACTTTATATGTAGCACTGGACACTGAATAGGAAAAATCAGAAGAATTAAAGCGTTAAAAAGATTATGTAAATTTATTTTAAGAAGGTATCGCAACTTAAAAAAATTAAATAGGTAGTTTTGTATTTCTTATAGACATCTAATATAGGTGTCTATGTTTTTCTGGTGAGTGAAAAGCAAAAGTTGTATATAAATGAAAAAACGAGATAAAACGAATAAAAAAGAGATAAAGTGAAAAAAAAGGAGGAAACTTACGGAAATTGGGTTAAGAATATCTTTGCAAAAAAATAAATATTACAATATGATTACAATGAATGAAAATATACAAAGGAGAGAAGAAAATGTTTAAAAAAGTTTTAATACATACAAGAAGAGGAATAAAACTTACAATTCTTTTTGTAATTGCAACTTTTTTAATAATAGGAACAATTGCATTTTTATATAAACCAACATATAGTGTATATATAGATGGTAAGCAAGTAGGCTATACAGAAGATAGAGCAGGATTGCAACATAGAATAAATGACTATGTAGATAATGGAGACGGAAATTCAAGTGTAGCATTTGTACAAGTAGATAAATTACCAGAATATAAACTATGCTTACTAAAAAAAGATATTGTTGCAAATGATGATGAAATATTTAATAAAATAAAAGATGAAGGTGTAACATATTATAGATATTATGCAATAACAGATAATAATGAAGAAAAAGCATATGTAGGAACATTTGAAGATGCTGAAAAAGTAATAAGTGATTTAAAATCAAAAGATAGCTCAAATATGGAAACTGTTGCAATAGTAGAAAAATATGAAACAGAAATGAAAGACTTAATAACAGCAGACGAAGCAGTATCAAAGTTATACATAGAAAAACCAAAAGTAATTACAGTTGCTAAAAAAAGTTCAGCGACAAGATATGCAGCAACAGGAAGTGTTAATACAAAAGGAACAACATCAAGTGCAAAAGCAAATATAGGAATATCATTAATAAAACCAATATCAGGAGTAATAACATCAAGATTCGGAGCATCAAGTAGTATTAGAAGGTCATCACATACAGGTTTAGATATATCAGCACCAAGCGGAACAGCAATAAAAGCAGCAGCAGCAGGAACAGTAACATTTTCAGGATATAAAGGTTCATATGGAAATATGCTAGTAATAAGCCATGGAAATGGAGTACAAACATATTATTGTCATTGTAGTAAATTATATGTAGGAACAGGAACACAGGTATCACAAGGACAAACAATAGCAGCAGTAGGTTCTACTGGAAATTCAACAGGACCACATTTACACTTAGAAGTAAGAGTAAATGGAGTAGCATATAATCCACAAAATTACGTATATTAAAAAATAAACTCTAATCTTTTTAGGATTAGAGCTTTATTTATTTTGTAAAATATTTAATTCCAGTAGCAATAGCATTGCCTTTAATAATCTGCCTTCCATGTTCTAATAATTTACTCTCAAAATTATTAGAATAATGAACAGGAGTTAAAAATTCAGAAGCAATTGAATAAAAATGTTTTAAAGTATTATTATCAATTGTAATATTTTTCATAAAAAAGTAATATGTATCATTATATAAATAAAGATAAGTATTTTTAGAAAGTTTTTTAATATCAAACTTATAATTTTTAGTTAAAGACTCACAAAATTCACAAAATTCATCAAAACTATTTAATCTATAAAGAGCCTGTTTATTTGAGTGATTCAAAGATTTTCTTTTTACTCTTAATTGGGTATTAGGTGTAAAAGTTTTGTTTTTAATATCTGAAGAATATTTAGTAATGGTAAAAACAAAAATATCTTCAGAATTAGAAAAAGCCTCAATAAGTAACTTGCAACCATCAGCATCAAAACCAACTTCATTTCTAGCCTTTTCTAAAATATCTAAGAAAAATCCTTGACGTTCAATAGCTTTAGATAAAATATCTTTAATATCTAAATTCTTAAGTTTAATATCAGAAGCATCCATAATAATTCTAATCTTATCCTCAGTCAATTTTTCTATTTTCATACATGGCCTCCTAAAATAACTACTAAATTTATTATACTACTAATATCATTATATTTAAATATATAAATTTTGGTAATAAATTATTGTAATAAAATTTAAAAATAAATTAATCTTCTTATAAATATAGCATAGCAAAACAAGAAATTCAATAAAATTAATAAAAAAATAAGATTATTTACTTGAAAAAATTGCTAATTCAATATATAATACAAAAGTAAACATCCGTAAGAAAAAATGTGATTTTGGAGGTAGTAAAAAATGGCAACAAAAGAAAAAAATGTGTGGATTTTATTAGTATTTATATTATCAGGAATAGTAGTAGGAGGACTACTTGGAGAATTAGCATCAAGAGTAAGTTGGCTTTGGTGGCTATCTTATGGACAAAGCTTCGGGTTAAGTGAGCCAATAACATTAGATTTAAGTGTAATCCAATTAACATTCGGATTAACATTTAAAATAAATATATCTAGCATAATAGGAATGATACTAGCAGTATTTATTTACAAAAAAATGTAGGGGTTTAATATAGGGCAAAATATGGGAAAATAAAAAAAAGAAAGGATTTGACGTATTTTGTCGATAAAAATAAAAGAATTACCAGAATTAGAAAGACCATATGAAAAATTAGAAACATATGGAGAAAAAGTATTATCAGATGCCGAATTATTGGCAATAATAATAAAAACAGGAACAAGAGAAGAAACAGCAGTGCAACTTGCACAAAGGTTACTTAGCCAAAATAACACAACAGAAGAAAACCTAATATATTTAAACACTTTAACAATAGAAGAATTAATGCAGATAAAAGGAATAGGAAAAGTAAAAGCAATACAACTAAAAGCAGTAGGAGAAATAGCAGTAAGAATGTTTAGAACATCAAATTATAAAAATAAAGTCATTAAAAATACACAAGATTTAGCTAAAATATTAATGAGTGACTTAAATTTCCAAAAAGAAGAGATAGTAAAAGTAGCTGTTTTAAACAATAAAAATCAAATAATAAAAATAGTAGATGTAGCAAAAGGAACAACAAATATTGTAAATATACCAATAAAAGATATTTTATATGAACCAATTAGAATGAAAGCACCAAAATTTGTATTAATTCATAACCATCCAAGTGATGATATAGACCCAAGTGAAGCAGACTTATTATATACGTCAAGTTTATATCGGAGCTGCAGAAAAATTAGATTTAGAAATGGTGGATCATATAATAATTGGGAAAATGAGATATGTAAGTGTTTTTAAAAAAAGTGGTTTAAAGAACAAAGGAAAAAGCAAGAAAGGTAAAAACTAAAAAAGAAAGGACTTGAAAAATATGAAATTATTTACATTTGGCTCAAAAGATATTGGAATAGACTTAGGAACAGCTAATATATTAGTAACATTAAAAGGAAAAGGAATAGTATTAAAAGAACCTTCTGTTGTAGCAATAAATAGAAGAACAGGAAATATAGTAGCAACAGGAACAGAAGCAAAAGAAATGCTTCGGAAGAACTCCAGAACAAATAGTAGCAGTAAGACCAATGAAAGATGGGGTAATAGCTGATTTTACAGCAACACAACTAATGCTAAAAAACTTAATTGCAAAAGTAGGAAAAAGATATAAAATAGGAAAACCAAGAGTAGTAGTAGGAGTACCATCAGGAATAACAGAAGTAGAAGAAAGAGCAGTAGAAGAATCAGTAATGCAAGCAGGAGCAAGAGAAGTATATTTAATAGAAGAACCTATGGCAGCAGCAAT
Organism: uncultured Clostridia bacterium; assembly: GCA_944387475.1. Taxonomy (GTDB): domain Bacteria; phylum Bacillota; class Clostridia; order TANB77; family CAG-508; genus CAG-269. Next base: position 40,866 of record CALXFB010000054.1, on the reverse strand, counting down.
AGGAGCATCTTTAGATGTAGGAGAACCAAGCCGGAAGTATAATAGTAGATATAGGTGGAGGAACAACAGAAGTTGCTGTAATATCACTAGGAGGAATAGTAGTAAGCCATTCTCTAAGAGTTGCAGGGGATGAACTTGATGAAGATATTGTAAACTATATAAAAAGAGAAATGAACCTAGCAATAGGAGACACAACAGCAGAACAAATAAAAATACAGTTAGGATGTGCAATGCCATTGATGACAGAAAGCACTATGGAAATAAGAGGAAGAGATCTAACTACTGGGTTACCAAAAAATATAATAATAACATCATCACAAATAGAAGAAGCAATGAAAGAATCAATTACAAAAATAGTAGACATAGTAAAAATGACATTAGAAAAAACACCACCAGAACTTGCAGCAGACATTATGGAAAAAGGAATAGTATTAGCAGGCGGAGGAGCATTAATTAAAAATTTAGACAAACTAATAAGTGAAGAAACAGGAATGCCTGTATATGTAGCAGACAATCCATTAGATTGTGTTGTAAGAGGAGCTGGAAAAACTTTAGAAGATATAGAAAGATTAGGTAGAGTTCTTGTAAATGCAAGAAATAATAGAAGATAAAAACAAGGAGTAAAAAATGTATAGAAAAAAGAAAAGTGGAATTATAGGAATAATTATTACCATTATAATATTAATTTTAATTGTAATATTTTCAAATGGAGAAAGCAATAATAACTTTTTTGAAAATGCAGCAACAAATTTAGTTATGCCAATTCAAAATGGATTAACATATCTAAAAAATAAGCTAAGTGGAAATAGTACATTTTTTACAGATATAAATAATTTACAAGAAGAAAATGAAGATTTAAGGCAAAGAAATAGTGAATTAGAACAACTATTAAGAGAATTAGAAAGTGTAAAAACACAAAATGAAACATTGCAAGAATACTTAAATTTGAGTGAAAAATATGGAGAATATACAACAGTACCTGGATATGTAATAAATAAGGAAATAAGTAATTACTCAAAAACAATAGTAATAAACATCGGAAGTGATGATGGGGTACAAGAAAACATGACAGTAATAGGAGACCAAGGATTAGTAGGGCACGTAATATCAGTAACAAATGGAACAGCAAAAGTACAAACAATAATAGACACAGCAAGTTCAGTAAGTTGTACAATGAGCACAACAGAAGAAAGCATAGTATGTAAAGGAACATTAGATGAAAACTCTACACTAAGAGGAATGTATATACCAACAGATGCAAATGTTGTACAAGGAGACAGTGTAGAAACATCAGGACTTGGAGGAATATATCCAAAAGGAATACATGTAGGAACAGTAAGAAGTGTAGAAAATGCACAAAATATAACAGATAGATATGCTATAATCGATACGGCCGTAGACTTTGATAAATTAGACACAGTACTTGTAATAACAAATCAGTAAAGAGGTGAATAGATTGAAAAAACTAATAATAAACGTAGTTTTAATAATAGTTCGGATTAATTATATATTATCTTCAATCAAACTTCTTTACATGGTTTAGTATAGCAGGAGTTATGCCTAATTTATTTGTAATATATGTACTATTTATTGGCTTATTTGCAAGTAGAACCTTAGGTACAATTTATGGAATAGCAACAGGTCTATTTTTAGATTTATTACTTGGACAACAAGTAGGAATAAATGCAGTAACATTGGGATTAGTAGGATTTTTAGCAGGGGTATTTGATAAAAATTTCTCAAAAGACAGTAGAATGACAATAATGCTAATGGTTTTTGGCTCAACATTATTATTTGAAAGTTTAAACTATTTACTAAACTACATGTTTTTAGGAATAAATGTAGAAATAATAAACTTTATAATAATACTTGCAATAGAAATTATATATAATTTAATCTTAACAATTATATTATATCCACTAATACAAAAATCAGGATATTATATAGAAAATGAATATAAAGGAAACACAATATTAACAAGATATTTTTAGAAAATAAATATAGTAGGAAGAAGGTGGTAATTTGATAAGAAGAAATAGAACTCCTAAAAAAGCAAATATAAATCTTAGATTTAATATATTGACAGTTGTAATTTATATAATAGGAATAATATTAATTGTCAAATTATTTAGCCTTCAAATAGTACATGGAGCAGAATATAGGGAACAATCAAATACAAGACTTACAAGAGAAAGTGTATTAGAAGCAGCAAGAGGAGACATATTAGATAGAACAGGAGCAACATTAGTTACATCAGACACACAATTTGCATTAGAGATGTATAAAACCAAAATAGATGATAATGAATTAAATATATCTATACTAAATCTGATAAATGTACTTGAAAAATATGGTGTATCATATCCAGACTCTTTTCCAATTAGTATAAATCCATATAATTTTACAATAGAAGGAGAAGAACTTGCAAAATGGAAAGAAGATAATGATTTTGACGAAAATATCGGAGCAGAAGAAGCATTTAATGAATTTGTAGATAAATATGAGATAACAAATACTACAAATGTAGATGAGATAAGAAAAATACTTGCAATTAGGTATCAAATAACAATAGAAGGATATAGTAGTACAAAATCAATAACAATAGCAGAAAACATACCAAGAGAAGCAGTAGCTGAATTTAGTGAAAGTTCAGACAAATTTGCAGGAATAAATATATCAGTAAAACCTATAAGAGAATATACATCAGGGACTTTAGCATCACATATTTTAGGATATGCTTCACAAATAAGTAGTGAAGAATATGCAACAAGAAAGGATACATATAGTCAAAACGATATTATAGGAAAAACAGGAATTGAATATGTATTTGAAGAATACTTAAAAGGAAAAAATGGAACAAGACAAATAGATATGGCAGTTGATGGAACAACAACAGCAGAATATATAGCACAAGAAGCTGTAGAAGGTTCAGATATAGTACTTACAATAGATGCTAACCTTCAAAAAGTAACAGAAGATGCCTTGGCTGCAAATATACAAAAAATATCAAGTGGAGGTTTTGGACAAAGATTTGATACAAATGCAGGTGCTTGTGTTGTTATGAATGTAAACAGCGGAGAAATCTTAGCTATGGCAAGTTACCCAACTTATAACCCAGCAGATTTTGTGGGCCGGAATTAGTACAGAAAATTGGAATAATTATAATAATAATACAGCACACCCTCTAGTAAATAAAGCAGTGCAAAACTCATATTCACCAGGTTCAACATTTAAAATGGTAACAGCAATTGCAGGATTACAATCAGGTGCAATTAATTTAAATACTGTAATAAATGATACAGGAAGATATACAAAATATAGAGATTTCCAACCTGTTTGTTGGTATTATACAGATTATCATAGAGGACATGGAAGGCTTAATGTTTCAGGTGCTATTGAAAAATCTTGTAACTATTTCTTCTATGAAACAGCAGATAGAATGGGAATAGACACTTTAGCAAAAACAGCTAAATATTTTGGGTTAGGAAGTAAAACAGGCGTAGAATTACCAAGTGAGGCAAATGGTTCAGTTGCAAGTCCTGAAACAAAATCACAGTTACATTCAAATGATCCAAGCTGGTATGCAGCAGACACACTGCAAGCAGCTATAGGTCAAAATGATAACTCATTTAGCCCTGTACAGATGGCAAGATATATTAGTATGTTATCAAATGGTGGAAACAGAATAGAGCCTACTATAGTAAAGACAGTTAGAAAATCTGATGGTTCAGAAGTGTCTAGGGAAGAAATTGAGAGTTTTGTTAATCAAAAATTAGGAATTGAAGAAGAACAGGTTGAAGAAATGGATATTAATCAAGATTATTTAGATGCTGTTCTTGCTGGTATGGAGTCTGTTACTCAGGATAGTTCTGGTACTGCTTATGTTAGATTTAAGGATTTTGATATTAGTGTTGGTGGTAAGACTGGTTCTGCTGAGGCAGCTGGAGATAAGGTTAATGCTTGGTTTGTTGGTTTTGCTCCATTTGAAAATCCAGAGATTGCTATTGTTGTTATTGTTGAAAATGGTGGTCATGGAAATTATACTGCTGAAGTTGTAAGAGATATTATGGAAGAGTATTTTGGAATGAATGTTGAAACTATTGAAGAGGACATGACAGCTAAGCCTTATGTTCAAATTATGAATTAGGGACGTTTCCTTTGCTGACATAAATGTCGCATTGGGGACAGACCCTTAAATTATTATAACAGGGAAAAGGAGTAAGTTTTTAGCTTTAAAGCTACGCTTTACCAGCGGTTTTTCTACCCTTTTTATTCCCTACGAAAAACCGCCTAATCTAAAAACTTACTTTAAGTATTTTTTGGGTATAAATTACTACAATTATATTCTGTAGCATAACTTTTAGGTAGATAATATAAAAAATGTTGATTTTAAAAATTGCTATATGATAAAATAAATGCAATTAAAAGATGGTAACAAATATGAAAAATAATACATGATTTGAAATAAAGGGGGTTTTAAATGGGAGGTACTAATAATCGAATTAGATTAAATACAATAAAAATATTTATGTTATTAGTAGTAATAGTTGGTATATTTTTTATAGTTAATACAAGATGTTTTGCGGAGGAAACAGGCTATAGTTTCGTTGAAACAAAATATGATATTGATAATATAAAAACAGAGACGTTCAATTTTGATAATTTTTTAATAGAATTATTAGGATTTAATTTTATATATGTTCCTTATATAGTGATACTATTGTATATTTTAATTCAACTAATATTAATAAAAAAATATAAAAGTGAAAAATTAACTAGTAATTTTATATTATGCTTAAAAATTAATCTCATTGTAATTCTATTTATATGTTTAATAAATACTATTATAAGTAATTATGTGATTGACATAAGCAGAGCAGTTGAATATATAACATCAACCATGTATATTAAAAATTCATTTTTATTGTTCAAAATTATTAATATAGTAGTAAATACAATTATATTAATAGTGGGCTTGATTTTTAGTAAGAAATTATTAAGGAACAATACAGAAGAAAATAGAAAAACTCAAAACAAGAAAATGTTAATAATGGCAATAGTTATAATAGTAATTTTATCAATCATATATATTTTTGAAAGAACTGGATATTCAATGCATGTAGTTGAAAGGGACTGGGGTTTTGGAGAAACTATTGATAGTAGACAATATGATTTAAAAGTTCATAAAGGAAAAAATATTGGAAATACATCTTTTTTGGTAAAAGAAATTGATGATGAAGGAGTTTTAATAGAATATGAAAGAGGATATTATGAAATTTTAGATGATAATAACCCTACACCAACATCTTTATATGATAGAGTTGAGTATAAAACTGAAATAGTACAACAAAAGATGAAATGGAATATAAATTATTCATATGAGCCAGCGAAAGATCCTTTACTTTGCGTAGACGGTGGAACAGATTATTATGTTAGATTTGAAAAATAGAAAATATAAAAGATAAATAGAAAAGAAAAATTTCTGCTATGAGATAGATATTGTTTTTCTTTTGTGTTCTTTAAGATTAATACTAACAAAAGAAATTAATTGATTATTCTCTAAAGTAATGTCTTTAATATTAGTAGTACATTTAGGATATTCTGTTAAACCTTCAAGATATAATCCCATTGCCTCTTTTGCTTTTTCCATAGCTTCAGCAAGTGTTTCACCAGAAGAAAAGCAACCATCTAAATCGATAAATTCTACCCAATAACTATTATTTTCTTTTGTAAAAATAGCTGGATAAGTTAGTAAAATATTTTTTGGCATTTAAATCACCTTCTTTATTATAATACATAATATGATGAGCCTTGTCAAGAAAAATTTTTTTGTTATTGACAATAGGAAAAATCTATATTATATTTTAAGTATAATGTAGATTGGAAGGATGTAAAAATGAGAAGTAATTATGTAAGTATTAATTTAAGAAAAGATGAAATAGTAATAAAATTAGATGAAAATGCAGAGCAAGAACAATTAGTTGTAGCCTTGAAAAAAAAGCTAACAGAACTAAAAAAGTTATACAAAGATGAAAAAACACCAATAAGAGTAACAGGTAAGATATTAAAAAACAGAGAAATAGATGAAATACAATCATTAATAAAAGAAAAAATAGATGTAGAAATAGATTTTGATACACCTAAAACCTTAGGGCTTTCTGGAATTAAGAGAACATTTGATAAAGAAATAGCCATGTCAGAAACAAAATTCCATAGAGGCTCATTAAGGTCAGGACAAAGAATGGAAACAGAAGGAAGTTTAGTAATATTAGGAGATGTAAACTCAGGAGCAGAAGTTGTAGCATCTGAAAATATTGTAGTATTAGGAGCATTAAGAGGATTAGCACATGCAGGAGCAAAGGGAAATAAACAAGCGGTAATTGCAGCAGGGTTATTTGATGCAGTACAAGTAAGAATAGCAAATATAGTAAAGGAAATAAACCGTGATGAAGAACCATTACATAAGCAAGCATATCTAAGTGTAGAAAATGATAAAATTTTAATAGAATAATTTAGCTTAGAAGAAGTAGAAGAAGAATTCCAAAAAGGATTTCATCTTGTACTTTTTCTTTGTATAAGAAAAATAATAAACCTATGATAATAAGATCATCTAAATATAATTTAATACCTAAAATCTCAATAATAGGGGTGTTTAAATCACTATTTAAAAGAGCAGTGATATTAATATTTGCAAAAGAATTATAGGTAGATGTTTTATAATTTCTTTTAGTATTATCATTATTATTTTCTTTTTTTGTATTTTTTATATCTTTTTGCTTGTCTTGACTTTCATTATTTTCATCAACTAATTTTTTTTGTGCTAATTCATAATTTAATTGTTGTTTTTTCTTATTGTAATAATAAGAATTATAGTAATTAGGATAAAAAGGCAAGACAGGCATATATTTTTACTCCTTGTTATCATTTTTCATAATTTCAGCAATTTTAGCAAAATTAATAAGATTAGCATATTGATCTAATTTTTCTTTCTTCTCATTACGCAAATAAGGCTTTAAAGAATTAAGCAAATTAGATCTTGGATCATCAGAATTATTTAATTTTTCCATAACAGATTTCATTTTCATAATAGTGTTCATATCAATATTGCTAAAATCAAATGAATTAGTAGAGTTATTATTATTGGTATTACCTGTATTACTTTTTGTAGTGTCATTTATATTACTATTTGTATTACCATTGGTGTCATTTTTGTTGTTATTCATAATAGAAGAAAAATTTTCCATCATATCAGGGGGGATTTGTGAAATTAGTTTAGAAACATCCCCATTTTTCATAATAGAATTTAGTTTATCCATAGTATTTTTATCTATATTAAAATTATTATCCAAAAAAATCACCTCTAATAAAATATATGTACTTATGAAGTATAATATTTAAGTAAAAATATAAATGTTACAAAAAAATGTAAAAAATTAAAAAACTTAGGAAATTTCTTAAAAATAGTTTCCGTAAACAAATAACTTAATAAAAATAGAAAACTTACATAAAAAGTTAAAAAATATCACTAAAAACCTTGAAAAAACTGGGAAAACAGGTTATAATAGTAAATAGAGGTATTATAAACCAAGGAGGTTTTATTATGAAAGGTAAAATTATAAAATTAATAACTGTAATGTTATTGTTAGTTACTTTAACAACTATTAATTTTATTTATGTAGGAGCAAGTTTTGTAAGTTTAGCAGCAGAAGAAATATCAACAAACCATAAGAACATAGACTTTACTTCTACACTAAAAAGTGAGAGTTTATTAACATTATCAGTTACAGTAAAAAATGAAGGTTATTTTAATGGAGAAATTACTTTAGAAAACAGTAATTTTAAATTAAAAAATACATCAAGTGAATATGTAAACAAAATAGAAGAGAACAAAATAACATTAAATCAAATAAATGCTGGAACAACAGCAAGTTTTGATGTAGAAATAGAACCTGTAAAAGAAGATAGTTTAAATGCAGGATTATTAAGTGCTGTATCAGAACTAAATTTACAAGGTGTTTATAAAGATAGTACAGAAAAAGATATAAAAATAGAAGCAAAAAGAGAAGTAAAATTAGAATATGCAGAAAACAATAATGAAGAAAATGTAGAAAACACAGCAGAAATAATAACAAATAAAGTTGTAACAATAAATGGAGAAGAAAAAAGAGTTATACAACTTTCTATAAACATGGGATTAAAAGAAAATAATTACCCAATAAGAGAAATAGCAGGAAAAGTCTCATTACCAGAAGAATTAAAAGAAGCAAAAGTTGTAGCAAAATCAAACTTAAACACAATGACAGATTTTGTCTATAATAGTGATGATGGAGAAATAAAATTACAATTTACAAATGAACCTAACAACGAAAACAAAATTTTATGGAAAAAATCAGGAAACGAAAATGTAGTTTTAACTTTAATATGCAATAAAGATAAAAATATAGAAGGTGTAAGATTACCAATAGAAGAAACAGTAAAATTATATAATAATAAAGAAATTAAAGTAAGTAACACAATAGAATTAAAAGGTGAAGAAAAAGATTCTTTATTAGAAGTAGAAAATGTTTCTTTAGAAGAAATAATTTATAAAGGAAAAATAAATGCTTCAATAGATAGAACATTTGAAACAAAAACAAAATTAGTAGTAAACTTATCAAATGTAGGAAAGGATGTTTTAATAAAAGAAGATGCAAGTTATTATAATTTACAAGAAGGAACAGTTGATGCAAATGTAGTTTATAATAAAACATCTATTTCAAAAGCAAGTTTTGATAAAATATTAGGTGAAAATGGAAGTTTAACAATATTAAATGAAGCAGGTCAAATATTAGGAACAGTAACTCCATCTTCAGAAACTGATGAAAATGGAAATGTTATTATTAATTATCAAGGAAGAGAACCTTCTTCAATACAAATAAAAACATCTGTACCTGTAAAAGAAGGAGACTTAGAATTAACACATACAAAAACAATAAAAGCAGGAGAAGAAGGAATTATAGGGGATGCAATAGAATTAGTATCAAATACAAGTGTAGAATATGGAACAGAGATAACAAATAATGCAGAAGGAAAAATAAAATTAGAAAATGCTAAAACAGAAAGCATTTTAGATGTGGATAAAGACACATTATCAACAGTAGTTGCAAATGATGTGGAAATAAGAGCAACTTTAAAAGCAAATGATGAACAATATAATTTATATGAAAATCCAAAAATTATATTTGAATTGCCAGAAGCAGTAGAAAATATTACAATAAATAATGTAGAACTAGTATATGAGGATGAACTTGTTATAACAAACTATTATACTGAAGGAAGAAATATAATAGTAGAATTATCAGGAAAACAAACAAAATATAAACAAACAGGAATAGAAGGAACAATAATAGTTATAGATGCAAATGTAAATGTAAATAGAAAATCAGCAACACAAGATGGAAGAATATTAATGACAGTAGAAAATAAAGGTGAAATTATTACATCTGAAAAAGCTATAAAAGTAGTTGCACCAACAGACATGACAGTAATACATAGCATAAATGATTTGAAAATAGAAACAATAGGCGAAAAAGAAGAAGAAACAGTAAGTATTGAAAGAGGTTCAGAAGAAAGAAACTTACAAACACAAATAGAAGTAATAAACAACAATGAAAATGCTATGGAAAATGTAAAAATATTAGGAACATTCCCAACAAGGAGTGAAGAAAATAATATAGACACAAATATTATAGAAGGACTTAATGTAGAGCAAATAGAAGGTGCAAAAGTATATTATACAGAAAATGAAAATGCAAGCAATGATTTACAAAACAGTGAAAATGGATGGGAAGAAAATATACAAGATGGAACAAAAGTAAGAAAATATTTAATAGAAGTACCTTTAATAGAATCAGGAACAAGTGTTATAGCAACATATACAACAAATGTACCAGCATCATTAGAGTATAATCAAAAAGCAAGCCAAGACTATGTAGTTGATTATCAAAATACATTAACAAAAGCTACAAATGAAGTTAAAGCAACAGAAATTAACATGGAAACAGGTGTTGGACCAGATTTAGAAACAAAAATAACAGCTAGTGTATCAGGTTCAGACCAACAAAATGGAAGTAAAGTTAAAAATGGTGAAGTTATTAGATATAAAGTAGAAGTATCAAATGTTGGTAGTGAAGATATTGACAGTGTTACAGTAAATGGAGAAGTACCAGAAGGAACAACATTGGTAGTACCAGAAGATGATTATGAATATACAGGTTCTTCATATTATGAGGAATTAGAAAACAGAACATATGAAAATACAATAAACAACTTAAAAGTTGGTGAAGTTGTAACAAAAGAATATGAAGTAAGAGTAAACAATGATACAAAGCCAGGAACAAATTTATTAAATAAATCAAGCATAAAATATGGTGATGTAACAAAAGAATCAGGAGAAACAAGCTTAGTTACTGAAAATGGAAACATTCGTGTAACAGTAAAAAGAATAACAGATGCAAATACTGATTTATATGAAAATGGTGTAGTACAATATTTTGCAATAGTAGAAAATATATCAAATGAAAGACAAGATGATGTAAAAGTAAAAACTAATTTACCAGAAGCACTTTCAGTTTCAAGATTAAACTTAATTTCAGGAATGGAAGCAACAGGGGGATTAGATGATGATTTAACAGTAATAACTTCTGAAACAGAACAAGATGTAGAAACTACAGAAGTTACAGAAGGTGAATTACCTGATGCTACAGGAGAGGCTTCAAAAATGGAACCACTTGAATATCAAGATGAATTAGACATAGGAGATATAGAGCCAGGACAAAACAAGGTAATAAGTTATGACTTTAAAATTAATAAAGTACAAGAAGAAAAACCAATAGATTTTTCAGTAATTGCAGAGGCTAATAATCAAAATTATCGTTCAAATATTGTTACTGATAATATAAGAAAAGTTGATATTAGTATGTCAATCAAAGCTAAGCCAGATGGAAACTACATAAAAGCAGGAGATATATTAAACTATACTATTAATTTAAAAAATAATGGAACACAAGATATTAACGATTTAATAATAAAAGACACAATACCTAGTAGTTTAACAGTAACAAAAGTAACTTTAAATGGACAAGAACAACAAGATTTAAAAGAAAAGAATAATTTAGAAATTCGTGCAAATGTTAGAGCTGGAGAAGAAATAAATGTTGAAATAGAAACATTAGTAAATTATTCAGCATCAAGAACAGAAGCAGAAGCAATTACAAATAAAGCAGAAGGAGAAGTATTAGGAGAGATAATAGCAACAACAACAGAAATTACTCATATAATTGAAGCAAATGAGGAAAGCAATAATGCAGGAGGAACAGAGCAAGGCGGAAATAATGGAGACAACGAAGCTGGAAATGTTGGAGGAGATGGACAAAACAATACTACTCAATCAGGAAATAATATAATAACTGGCCTTGCATGGTTTGATGAAAATGCAAATGGTGAAAGAGAACCACAAGAAAGAGCAATGAGCAGCGTAAAAGTACAATTATTAAATACAGAAACTAATACATTAGTAACAAAACAAGATGGAAGTATATTAGAAACAACAACTAATGAAAATGGAGTTTATGTATTAGACCATATAGAAAATGGAAATTACATTGTAATATTTAATAATGAAAATGTAGCATATGGATTAACAAAATATAAGGCAGAAGGAGTAAGTGAAACAAATAATTCAGATGCAATTGTAAAAGAAGTAACAATAGATGGAAAGACAGAAGAAATAGCATCAACAGATATTATAGATGTAAATAATATGAATATTTCAAATATTAATGTAGGTTACATAGAATTACAAAACTTTGATTTACAATTAGAAAAATATGTTACAAGAATAGTAGTACAAGACTCAAGCGGAAGTACTGTAAGAGAATATAATGATGAAGATCTAGCAAGAGTAGAACTTGATGCTAAAAGAGTAAATGGTGCAACAGTATTAATTGAGTATGTAATAAGAGTAAGAAATGTAGGAGAAGTTGACGGATATGTAAGAAGAATTGCAGACTATGCACCAAGTGATTTACAATTTAGCTCTCAATTAAATACAGACTGGTATCAAACACAAGATGGAATATATTCAGAAAGTTTAGCAAATGAAGTAATTAGAGCTGGAGAAACAAAAGATATTAAATTAACATTAACAAAAGATATGACTGAAAATAATGTTGGTTTAGTAAATAATACAGCAGAAATAGATGAAGCTTATAATGAATTAGGATTATTAGATAGTAATTCAACACCAGGAAACAGAACAGCTGGAGAAAACGACATGGGCTCTGCAGATGTAATCTTAGGAATAAAGACAGGTGGAGCAGTATATATTGGTGGAATTATAGCAATAATTGCAGTTCTTGGAGTTGTAGCATTTGTAGTTATAAGAAAGAAAAATAAATCAAAAGAGGAAATATAAAAAGGAAAGGAGGGAGCTTTAAAATGAGTAAGTTAAAGAAAATAACAGTTGGTATAATAGCTATGATAATGATAATAATAACAATGTCAACAATATCTACAGCTTATTATGTTGGACAAACTGTTACATTAACTAAAAATGATTATTTTACAAATAGTGATATATATTGTATGGAACACTCACAGTCTATTAAAAGTTTAATGTATTATAATATTATATCAAATGTTAGAATAGAAGGGACTAAATCAGTAGACCATACAGGAAAAGAAATAAACAGCCTTGATAATGCAAGACTTGCATATATATTGGGACAAGACAATGGTTCAGTAAAAACAGCAGGACCGGTACAAAATGCTCTATGGAATTTTGCGTATACATGGATGCACAATGTTGGACAATATCATGCAGGATTATATGAAGGATTTGCAGGAAGTACTAAAGGCTCATCTTCATGGATAGACCAAGCAGCCATAGATTATGCAAATGAAGTTGAAAATATTGAAAATGCAAAAGACAATACTAATAAAGAAAATATAAGTGTTACACCATTTGAAAAAGATGGTAAAGACTATATGAGAATTGGACCATTTAATTGGACATTTGCAGGAACATTATCAGAACTTAATGTATATGATCAAGATTCAAACCCAATTTCAGAAAAACTATATAGTAGTTTTTCTGGAACAACAGAAAACTTCATTGACATAAGTGGGATAAAATCAGACACAGACTTTTATATATCAATACCATTAGATGGAAGTGTTACTAAAATTACAAAAATAGATGCTAAATCACAAGTAGAACTATATGGAGTAAATATCTGGTTTTTAGAAGCAACTGAAGGATATTTACAAAATATGATATTAAGAGAACCATATAAAATAACACAAGAAATTGAATTGAATTTTGATTATGATATACCAACAACAGGAAAATTAAAAATCATAAAAGTAAATAAAGATAACCACGAAGTAACATTAGAAGGTGTTGGTTTCTACATCATGAACAATGAACTTAATAAATATGTAAAACAAAATGAGGATGGAAGTATTTCATATGTAGAAACAAAAGAAGAAGCAACAGAATTTATAACAGATGAAAATGGAGAAATCTATATTGAAAACTTGTTAGTTGGAACATATACAGCATATGAAACAAACAATCCTAATTATGGTTATGAATTCTTAACAGATGGACAAGTTACAGAAATAATTGCAGGGGAGACAACAGAATTTGTAATTGAAAATAAACAAATATATGTAAAATTATCAGGAATAGTATGGGTAGATGGAATTTCTGGAAAACAATCATATAGAAATGACTTATTCCAAGATAATGATTTAGATGATGGAGATATATTATTAGATGGAATTACAGTAAGGTTAAAAGATAGAACAACTGGAGAGACAATAATGGAAACAATTACAGCAGATGGTGGTAAATACTTATTTATGGATGTTCTAATTGAAAACCTACAAAATTACTATATAGAATTTGAATATGATGGATTAACATATACAAATGTAATTCCACATATAGATAAAGATAATGGCTCTAAATCAGCAGAAAATCCTGAAGTAAGAGATGAATTCAATAAGAGGTTTAGTACAGTAGAAGGTGGACAAACACAAGACACAGGTAGTGCTTTAAATGAGAATGGAGAAAAAGTTTATGATTTAAATTATAACTTAGACTTAAATAATCATTCTTCAACACTAATAAATAATGGACAATTCTTAATTACAGGAAATACTGATGAAACAGGATATAGTATTTGGGACAATTTCGAATATGGTATGGAAGAAATTAAATGGATTAACCAAGGTCTATATGAAAGAGAACAACCTGATATGGCAGCAGTTAAAGACTTAGAAAATGTAAGAGTTTCAGTTAATGGATACCAACATGTATATAATTATTCACAAAGATTTGTAAATCAAGGTGAATATGGAGATGGATTTAATGTAGGTGTAAAATTCGGAGACAAATATGGAACAATGTCATATACAAGAGCAATATATAAAGCAGATTATGAATATATAAACGAAGAAGATCCAACAAGAGAACTACAAGTGTATGTAACATATAGAATAGCTCTAAGAAATGAATCTACTAACTTAATCAGTAGAATAAATAGCATAGTAGATTACTATGATAGTAGATATACACTATTAAAAGTAGGAACAGCATTAGATGAAAATGGAAGTATAACGGGTAATGAACTTACACATACTGATACATCATATAATGATGAATATGCTAAAACTGTAGTTGATACAAATATGAAATTAGACCCACAAACTACATCAGATGTTTATATGGAATTCCAATTAAGTAGAGAAACAGTTGTAAGTATTCTAAATGATGGAGAAGTTCTAAATAATGTAGTAGAAATAAATTCTTACTCAACATTTGATGCAAATGGTAGTGTATATGCAGGTATAGATAAAGATTCTAACCCAGCAAATTGTACACCAGGAGATAAACAAACATACCAAGATGATACAGATGAAGCACCAGGATTCAAATTAGAAGTTGCAGATGCAAGAAAAATGGCAGGTAAAGTATTCTTAGATTCTACATCAGGAGAATTAATGACAGGAGAAATTAGACAAGGAAGTGGAGCATATGAAGATGGAGAATTAGGAATAGAAGGTGTAGCAATTACATTAACTGAAAATACAGGAAGCGGAAAAGTATATACAGCTACAACAGATAGTAATGGAGATTTCTCAATTACAGATTTTATACCAGGTGATTATACATTAATGTATACTTGGGGAGATGAGACATATACAGTACAAAAATATAAAGGAACAATATATCAAGCTTCAAGAGATCAAACAAATAAACAATGGTTTAAAGAAGATGTAGATAATAGACTAACAGATGCAATTGATGATTATGAATTAAGAAAACAAATAGATGAAGAAATAAAACATATAACAGCAAATACACAAACAACAATCGATAAAATGAATTCATATACACCTACTATGGGAATTGGTGTAGAGTATGATAGTGTATATACAGCATCTTCTGGAGACAGATATACTTATGAAATTCATAATGTTGATTTTGGTATAGTAGAAAGAGCAAGACAAAAAATGGAATTAACAAAAAGAGTAGCTTCACTTAAATTAACTCTTGCAAATGGACAAGAAATAAATAATGTAACATTTGATGAAGATGGAAATATAACAGGACAAAGTGATCACCTAACATATATGGGACCATCAGAGACATCAGTACCAGAAAATGGTTATGTAAGAGTTGAATTAGACAATGAATTAATACAAGGTGCAAGATTAGAAATAGGATATGAAATTAAAGCAACAAATATAAGTGAGTTAGACTACTTATCAGAAAACTATTATACTTATGGAACAATAGAAGGTGAAATTGTTACAATTACACCAACAGCTGTAATGGATTACTTAGATAATGATTGGGCATTTGAACCAGACGATAACCCTGATTGGGAAATAAAAACATTAGATGAAATCAAAGACATTGTAGCTGAGGTTGTATATAATAATGAAAACTCTTCTATAAATGAAAAAATTATTCTTTATACAGAAAGCTTAAAAGAACATAATTTAAAACCAACTGAAGAAGCGGCAGTAATGTTAAATGTTTCTAAATTACTTGCAACATCTGATGATATTTCGTTAGATAATGAAACAGAGCTTGTAACATTAGATAAAAACGGTGGTTCTAAGCCAGAAGAAATACCAGGTAACTATATACCAGGTACAGGACATACAGAAATTGATGATAGCACAGCAGAGACAGTTATAGTAGCGCCAGCTACTGGTGCAGATTTAGGATTTGTAATACCAATTACAATAGGAGTAATATTACTAGCAGGATTAGGTATAGGAATATTCTTAATTAAGAAAAAGGCTTTAGGTAATAAAGAATAATAAGTAAATAACATGATAAAAAATGAACCTAATTTATTAAATAATTTGTTTAATAAAAAGGGTTCATTTTTTTGTTAAAAAATATATAGAGTTTTATAAATTCTACGCAAGCAAGGTTTTCCACAATTTGAAAATAAATTGTGGAAATTTGTAATAAAAATGTAAACTTTTTTTAATAAATAGCCTGCAAAATAGCTTCCGTAAAGTAATAAGGTGAATTTTTCCTCTTTTGGAAAAAACACACATTGAAAATTAGAAGAAAACTTTGTAATATTATTATAAGGATTATTATATTTTGGGAGGCTTAGTAATGAAAAAAGCAAATGTAGTAAAAGTAATTACATTAATATTGTTATTAATCTTGACATTAGTTATAGGAAAAAAATATGTCAAGACTAGTTTTGGTGCAGATAACAATGTAAATGGAATTTTAGAAGGTGCTATTAATAAGTATGTAAATTATGCACTAAATAATGGAGAAGAAGGAACTTTAGTAGAATATGCATTAAGGACAGGATTAGAATATGAAAATGAAGAAGAATATAATCCAATAAAAGTTTCAGAATTAAATATTAATGTAAATCAAATAGATGGAAAATACCCAAGTGAAGTAAAAGTAATAGAAAAATCAAGCAAAGTAACAAATGGAAAAGAAAAGGAAATAGAAGAAGACTATAGTTATGATGCTTCAAATGGAAACTTGGTAATAAGAACAAGTAATGAAAATGAAAATGGGGAAGCAATCTATAATGAAAAACCAAGTAAAGATGATAGAGATGAATATATAATCATTGCAAAATATGATACATACACAGAAGGAAAAGAAGAAAGAGAATTAGTGTGTGATGTAGAATATAAAGCAGTGTTATTCGGAGAGGAAAGAGAAATAGTAAGTAAAGGGACATTAGAAAGTAAAGTAACAGAAAATATAGGAGAGTTAACAACAGTAGGAACAACAAGAGATGAAATATATAATGGATATATAAAATCAAATGCAATAAATGGAACAACATATGAAACAGAATATAAAGAAGAAAATGAAATAGAAATAAGTAAAAAAGAAGCACAAGAGAGATTAAAAATAGAAGAAAGTAATACATTTGAAAATGAAGGTGATATATATTATAAAAGTACAAAAATAACAAAAGATGGATTTACAGATGTATTAGGAGAAAATGGAAAAGTAGAAATAATAGACCAAAATGGAAATATAGTAAGTACAATAGATAATAATAGTTTTAATGAAAATGGAGAAGCAGTAGTAGAATATGGAGAAGAAGTAAATAAAATAGAGATAAGAACAAGTAAAATAGAAAACGAAGGAATAATAAAGGTAGAGAATGTAAAGAAAATAAAAAGTGATGTATTAAATGCAGAAGACAAAGACATAATAAGAAACTTAAGTGTAGTTGGAATTTTGGAAAAAGAAGTTGAAATGGAAGTAGAAAGTAGTAATGAAGAAAAAATAAATGTAGGTGCTACTTTAAATATAGGATTAAATTTAAATACTATTGAAGAACCTGAAAAATCAACACAAATAGTAGAAGAAGAAAGTTATAGAAATGATAAAGAAGAAACAATAGAAGTAAAAAATAGCACAACAAATGTAGAAGTAAATGTAGATAATACAAAATGGACAAATGAAAAACAAAATGATATTACATTTGATATATATTTAAATTCATCAAATGTTGCATATAATTTGTTTAATAATCCAAGTATAAGAATAAAACTACCAAGTGATATTGAAAAAGTAATATTAGGTGATAGTTCTATTGTATATGGCAATGGTTTAAATATGGAAGAACCATATGTAGAACAAGGAGAAGATGGAAATAATTATATAGTTATTAATTTAACAGGAATACAAACAGCATATAATGAAAGTGATTTAGATTTAAAAACAAATATAAAGCTACCAGCATCAATAATATTAAACAAAGATATTGAAAGCAGAAAAGATAAGATAACAGTAATGTATACAAATAATTATACTGTTGATGGAACTACTGAACAAGGTGCTAAACAAGGAGAAATAAGTATAACTAATTTTGAAGGAAACAAAGCAGAAGATAATAAAGATATATCTGACGGAAATAATATTATAGATAAAGTTACAGAAGTTGTAGAAGATAAAGCTAAAGAGGAAGCTATAGTTGGTGCACCTTCTCAAGATGAGATAGATGGTTTAGAGATTAAAGTAACTCCTATGAAGGGTGAGACAGAATTAAACAATGGTGATACTGTTTATGAAGGTGAGTTCATAAAATACAACGTGGAAATTACTAATACAACAAGTGAACCAATTGACAATGTAAGTGTAACAGCATCAATACCAGATGGAGTTAGATATGGAGAATTAGTTTCAAGATTTGATTCTTTAGAAGAAGAAGAACGTAATTATCATTATAATTTTGATGAAGAACTTACAGAAAAAGAAATAGAAGTAGGAACAGTAAAAGCCGGAGAAACAGTTGAAAAGTATTATGAAGTACAAGTAGAAGAATTATTAGATGATGAAAATGAAAAAGATATTACAACAAATATAAATACATATATTGATGGTACAGAAATAAATAATTATGCTATAAATAATAAAATAGAAAAATCAGAAGCTAAAGTTTTTCTATGGTCTATGATAAATGGTAATTATGGGGCATGGGAATATGGAATTAACCTTGATAATCCAACAGGAGAAGAGGTAGAAATAAGATTACAATTACCAGAATTCTTTGAGATTACTCAAGAAGTAATAGATAATGGACAGACTTTTGTTAGAGGATATGATATAGAATATAGTGAAAGTATAAACATACAAGAGCTTGCAGATCATGGTTTTGGAAGTATAAATGACTTTACATATGAGCTAAATGGAACAGAAGTTATAATAAAAACAACGAAAACAGGATTATATAGAGTAGGAGTACAAGCAGGAGATGAGCAAGCACTACAAAAACAATATCCTGATGGAAATGTAGAATTAGATGCATATGCTACAGTTAAAGCTAATAATAAAACTTATGTGTCTAATGAAAATAGAATACAATATAGTGTAAATAGTGCCACTGTTGAAATGACATCTGATAGTGAAGGTGAAGAGTTAAGATATGGTGATGAAATAAATTATAACATTAGTATTACATGTACAGGAGCATCAGGAGTAAGAGATGAAAATAGTGGAATATTTGTTAATATTTTAGACTATTTACCAGAAAACATAAATCCAACAAGTTTAACATATGATTATTTTGAAAAAATCTATGAAGAAGGAGAAGATGGATTCTATTCAGAAGTTGGATTTAGTGAAAAACAAACAATCACAAAACAGATAGACTATGTTGCATCAGATGATGAAGGAAACAAATTAGCTGAGGTTGATATACAAACATGGATACCATATCAAGAAACAATAAATATACAAATTAAAGCAACAGCAGGTTTTGTATATGATAAAACTGAAATTGAAAATAGTGCAATAGTAAGAACTCCTTCACCAGCTGAAGGAAGTGGAGAAGGAGCAGAAACACCAGCAGCAATAGAAACAAAAACTTCAAATATTGTAAAACATATAATTCTTCCATATGATTATGATGAAGAAGATCCAGAAGATCCAGACAATCCAGATGATCCGAGCGATCCAAGCGACCCAAGCGATCCGAGCGATCCGAGCGATCCAGACGATCCGAATAATCCGGGAGGGTCTGATAATCCAAGTGACCCTAATGCAAGATATTCAATATCAGGTACAGCATGGAATGATGCAAATGGTGATGGAGAAAGACAAAGTAGTGAAAGTTTAATAGATGATGTTTTGGTATTACTAGTAGATTTAAGTGACTCAAACAATGTAAAAGCACAAACATCAACAAGTAACGGAAATTATTCATTTGATGAATTAGAACAAGGAAATTATATTGTTGTATTTAGATATGATACATCTAAATATATATTAACAGAATATAAAGCAGGTGGGGTTGGAGAAAGTGTAAACTCAGATGCAATGCAACAAACAATAACTTTAGATGGAAAAAGAGTAGCAGTAGGATTAACAGATGAGATTACATTAAATCAAAATGCAAGTAACATAGATGTAGGTTTAACTCAAAAAGGTGGTTATGATTTAAAATTAGATAAATATCTAACAAATGTAACAGTAACTACATCTGCAGGAACAAAACAATATTCATATGATAATTCTAAATTAGCAAGAGTAGAAATAAGAGCTAAAGAATTAAATGGAGCAAAGGTAGAAGTAAAATATAGAATAGTTGTAACAAATGAAGGTAGTTCAGCAGCAACAGTAAATGAAATATATGATAATGTGCCAGAAGGATTAAATTTCTTTGAAAATGGAAATTCAAGTTGGTCAGAAGAAAATGGAAAACTTGTAAATAGAGGACTATCAAATCAAACTATTAATCCAGGAGAAAGTAAAGAAGTCACATTAACATTAACAAAAACAATGACTAATGATGATGCAGGAACATTTAAGAACTCAGCAGAAATAGGTTCAGCTAATGGAAGCGTATCAGGAACAGAAGATATAGATTCAACACCTGGAAATGGAGATAAAGGAGAAGATGATTATTCAGAAGCAGATTTAATTATAGGTGTAGGAACTGGTGTAGGAGTATATATTTCAATAGGTACAATTATAGCAATTGTAGCAATATTGGTATTTTTGGGTATTAAGTTTAAATCTAAAATTAAGAAAATATCTAAAATAGGATTATCAATAATGGTATTTACTATAATTGGATTAGTTTCAAGTGGAAACGCTATTGCAGAAAGTATCTCAGGATTATACCTTACATATACAGGAAATGGAGTAACTACACACGGATTTACTGTGTCTGGAGGAGCATCATCTACAGCACAATGTACTCAGCATGGTAGACCAGCAGCTGGATCCTCAACTGTATCTGGTTGTAGTGAAACAAATGGACCATATACTTGTCATTATACTATACATCATGAATATATAAAATATGAACCATTAGAAGACCCAGCAATAGTAGAAAAATTAAATCCATACAATCTTGATAGAATACCAATAAGAGATGTAAATGGTAAATATGTATTAGGGCCATTTAATGTAACATCAAATACAAATGATGAGGCTTACAATATTACAGTGTATGGACATAATGGTGGAGTAGTACCATCTACACCATGTGATGAAAATGGAAATAGTATAGGTGCAGTTACTGGACCAGGTGATGAGGAATTCTATTTAGCAGTAAATGCTAGTGCATTAGAAAATGCAGGAGGAGTTAGCCGTGTAGTAGCTAGCCAAAGAAAATTACAAAAGATTTTAAGATATTATGAAGAATGGCGTATAAACATATATTATAATTATAATGGATCAGACCCATGTAATGGAACTATGTTCCCAGGAGAGCCACATCAAACTAACATACCAGGACCAGACACATATGTGCGTACATACACAGAAGAAGATGAAATATGGACGGAAGATAGTGTAGAATGGACAACATTTAATACAGTTATAAAACTTTTTAAAGTTGATTTAGATGAATATGAAAAGACAGATGATACTTATGATGTATTTATAAACATATCAGGTGTTCTTGAACAAATAGGAGGTTCATATAGAGAAGAATTTACAACAACAGATGGTATATATGTTTTTGATGATTTAGAGCCTGGTAGATATAAAATAACTGAAACAATAAATGATAATTATGGTTATGAACATAATGTTGAAATGTATATAGAAGTAACAAGAAGCAGTGGACAAGTACTTATAACATTTATGACTAACTGGAAAGACACTGGTAACTTAAAAGTTATTAAGAAAGATATAGACAGCGGAAATCCTATGGGAGGAGTAGGCTTTAAGTTACGAGGAGAAGAAGGTTATGTTGTAGGAATAGACAGTGGCGGAAGCCCTATAAGAGTAGCAACTGGACAAGTACAATTCTATAATATGGAATATACAAGTGATATATCACAAGCAACAACATTTAAAACAGATGAAAATGGTGTGTTAGAAGTATATAATATAAGAACAGGAACATATACAGTAGAAGAAGTTTCAGTAAATCCTGATGATTATGGTTATGAATTAGATCCAGAATATGTATTCTGTGAAGGACAACAAGGAGTAATGGAAGGAGAAGTTGTAGTAGTAAGGCAGAAATCATATTACACAACAGGAAGACCAGGAGAAAGTTATCCAGGAGGATATGTAAATGTTCCAGGACAAGGAAGCAATTCAAGTGCAAATAGTGGAGTATTTAATGGTATAGAATTCCAAAATAGAAGAAAATGGATTAAGATTTCAGGAAAAGTATTTGAAAAAATGCTTGATGGAAAAGGAACTGTAATGCAAGGTGGATATTCATATGTACCAGGAACAGATGAACTAGTTGCTAATGTATCAGTAAACTTGTTAGATAGTAGTGGAAATATAGTAGAGTTTAGAACAGAACAAACTTTAGATGTACCAGGAGATTATACTCCAGATCCAAGTTATAGAGGAGCTTCAGTAACATCAGTTGATACAGACACAAATGGAGAGTATACAATTGTAGACGTATTAATAGATAAATTAGACCAATATTATATACAATTTACTTATAATGGAATGAGTTATGAATCAATACCATTATTAGATATGGACATACTTTCTGAAAGTTATAATGGAACAAGAGCAATAGAAGGAGCAGAAAGATCAGCATTTAATAATAAATTTGCGGTAATAACTCATAGTAATTCAACAGGACCTTTAGGTGAGGCAAGAAGTGATGTAAATGGAGGAAAAACATCTGACTTAAGTTATATAGATGGAGAACACACAAGTGAATTAGATTATGGTTCAGATACATTCGGACATGATAAACAAATATATCCAATAAACTATACATATGAACAATATCTAATACATGCAAATACAAAAGATGCATTCCAAGAAAAAGGATATTCAGGTTACTTAGAAGATATGAGAAGAAGAGAAGACATAAGATTAAATGAAGAAACTGTAATTGATGGATTTGACCTTGGTATAAAACAAAGAGAACAACCAGATATGGCATTAGTTGAGGACATTGAAAAAGTAAATGTATCAATAAATGGATTTACACATACATATAATTACAACCAAAGATTCCAAGTACAAGAACCAGCAGGATTTGATGTAGGTGTAAAATTCGGAGATGAATATGGAGCGCAAGAATATACTCAACCAATATATTCATCAGATGTAGTGTATAATGAAAATCATCCAGGTGGCTTAGTAATAGAAGTAAGATATAAAGTAGCATTAAGAAATGAGTCAACAAACCTTGATACAAGAATAAATGAAATTACAAATTACTATGATGAAGGATATGAATTTGTAAGAGCAGAATATGAAGGTGGAGGAGAAATCTCTGGATGTAGTTCTGAAGGTGGTTTAACAAGAATACCAGTAATGCAAGATTTAAGCCCTATGGAAACAAGCTATGTATATATTACATATAAAGTAACTGATGATGCAATTGGTACATTATTAAGTGAAGATGAAAGAATCTTAGACTCAGTAACAGAAATAACATCATATTCAACATTTAAAGATGGAGCAGCATATGCTGGAGTAGATAAAGACTCAAGACCAGGTTCAGCAGAACCAGGAGATAAATCTACATATGAAGATGATACAGATAGTGCACCAGACTTTAAATTAGAAGTAAAAGAAGGAAGAGTAATTTCAGGAACAGTATGGGAAGATGAACCAATACTTGAAAAATTAAATGGAAATCAAACAATTCATTTCCCAGATGGAGATAGAACAGTTAAAGAAAGAATAGGTGATGGTTTATATAATACTGACCCTAATGTGGTAAATAATGTAACAGTAGAATTAATAGAAGTTGCAAAAGATGCTAATTTATCAGAGTCAGAAACAAACCTATCAAATGAAATTACAGAAGATGGCGGACCAGGAATAGAATCAACAGTTGCAAAGATGTACATAAGAGAAACAGCAGAAGAAAAAGATGCAAGAGTAACGACTGGTGACTTTGGAGAAAATGGAGCTTATCGATTTGATGGAGTAATACCAGGTAATTACATGCTAAGATTTACATATAAAGGTGATAGTGTAATAATTCCACTAAATGGAACAGAAGGAAAAACAATAGATGATGTAGATAAATATAAATCAACAATATATAGAGGTGGAGATAAAAACGGAGTAGAAAATAATACAGATGACCTTTGGTATAGAGAAGAAACATCAGATACAGGAGCTCAAAGATTATCAGATGCAAGAGATGAAACAGCAGTAAGAGCAGATGGAACAGTTGTTGACGTTATTAAAAATAGAGCAGAGCTTAAAGAAACATATTATTATGGAAATACTAATAATGATGTTATAGAGGCAGAAGCATTAACAGAAATAAGAGCAAGGTCAAGGGCTTTCTCAATAAAAGTAGATTATGATGCAAATCGTAATAGTGAAACAACATATGAAGAACAATTAGCAGGATTAAAATATGTATTTGATAATTTAGACTTTGGTATAATAAGAAGACCAATACAAGCAATGGATGTTTATAAGGAAATAGCATATGTAAAAGTAAAACTAGCTAATGGTCAAACAGTAATAGAAGGTGACCCAAGAAATGAAACTATAGAACACTTAAGATTTTTACAAGACATTAGTTCTGGTAGATTGACTGCTGGTGATATTAGTATAGAATTAGACAGCGAAATTTTACAAGGAGCAATATTAGAAATAACATATGATATAATAGCAGATAACAGAGATTCAGAAATTAACTATAAAACAGAAGATTATTATATTTATGGAATACCTGCAGAAGATATTGAAGAATTAATTGCACCTCAAATATTAAGATTAACAGATTATTTATCAAATGACTTAGCATATGATCCAGAAAGTGTGATAAATCCATCTGGAGATACAACTAATGCGGATTATGGTTGGACCAATATTAGGAATGTAGAAGAACAAACAATTGAGTATAATGACAAAGAAGGAATATTCCCAGGACTTAATACTGAATATAATGAAAGTGATCCATATTGGTCAAAAGATGCATATGATATCTTACAAGGATTTAACCAAGTTTTAGCAACAGATTACTTTAAAGATATGAAATTTGAAGAGAAAACAGCTAAACTACAGGTATCAAGGGTATTATCTAATACAGCAGATGACCTTACATTCTATAATGATATTGAGGTAAACATACTAAAAGGAGGAAGAACATCAGAAACAGGAGAAGATGATGACTATACAATACCAGGAGATTTTATACCAACAGAAGGTGGAAGAGATTCAGGAGGAGACGATGACTATAGATTAGTAACAGTAACAGAACCTACTGGTGAAGATCAAAACTATGCAATATATATAATCTTAGGAGTTAGTACATTAATAATCTTAACAGCAGGAATAATCTTCATTAAGAAAAAAGTATTATGAGACAAATAGGGACGGGAAATTTTTGTCTCACAATAAAAATAATACTAAATATAAGAAACAATTAGATTAAATAAATTAGTCTGATTGTTTCTTTTGCTATGTGAATAAATATTTTAAAGATTTTTTTGTTATTGTTATTAGTTGTAACAAAAATGTAATAATATTTTAATAAAAAGTGACTAAACGACCTTCCCTAAAGGTATATAAGTAATATTTGTGTTTTGCAAGAATGTAACCATTGAAATTATAAGAAAAACTTTGTAATATTATAATAGTAGATATTGGGAGGTATTGACCATGAGAAAAAAAGATTTAATTAAAGTTTTAGCATTTGTAGTAATAGTAGTTTTAGCATTAGCTGTAAATAAGCTATATTTTAAAACTAGTTTTAGTGCAGACAATAATGTAAATGGCGTTTTAGAAGGTGCTATTAATAAGTATGTAAATTATGCACTAAATAATGGAGAAGAAGGAACTTTAGTAGAATATGCATTAAGGACAGGATTAGAATATGAAAATGAAGAAGAATATAATCCAATAAAAGTTTCAGAATTAAATATTAATGTAAATCAAATAGATGGAAAATACCCAAGTGAAGTAAAAGTAATAGAAAAATCAAGCAAAGTAACAAATGGAAAAGAAAAGGAAATAGAAGAAGACTATAGTTATGATGCTTCAAATGGAAACTTGGTAATAAGAACAAGTAATGAAAATGAAAATGGGGAAGCAATCTATAATGAAAAACCAAGTAAAGATGATAGAGATGAATATATAATCATTGCAAAATATGATACATACACAGAAGGAAAAGAAGAAAGAGAATTAGTGTGTGATGTAGAATATAAAGCAGTGTTATTCGGAGAGGAAAGAGAAATAGTAAGTAAAGGGACATTAGAAAGTAAAGTAACAGAAAATATAGGAGAGTTAACAACAGTAGGAACAACAAGAGATGAAATATATAATGGATATATAAAATCAAATGCAATAAATGGAACAACATATGAAACAGAATATAAAGAAGAAAATGAAATAGAAATAAGTAAAAAAGAAGCACAAGAGAGATTAAAAATAGAAGAAAGTAATACATTTGAAAATGAAGGTGATATATATTATAAAAGTACAAAAATAACAAAAGATGGATTTACAGATGTATTAGGAGAAAATGGAAAAGTAGAAATAATAGACCAAAATGGAAATATAGTAAGTACAATAGATAATAATAGTTTTAATGAAAATGGGGAAGCAGTAGTAGAATATGGAGAAGAAGTAAATAAAATAGAGATAAGAACAAGCAATATAGAAAACGAAGGAATAATAAAGTTAGAGAATGTAAAGAAAATAAAAAGTGATGTATTAAATGCACAAGACAAAGACATAATAAGAAATCTAAGTGTAGTTGGAATATTTGAAAAAGAAGTAGAAATACCTCAAGAAAAAACACAAGAAATTACAAATTTCTTACAAGGAGGATTAAATTTAAGTAGTGAAGGAAATATAGATTTAAACTTAAATAGTAATGATGAAGTAGCAAGTGAAGAAAAAGCCAGTGTTGAAGAAACACCAGTAGTAGAAACAAGAATAGTAGAAGAAGAGAGTTATAGAAATGATACAGAAGAAGCAGTAGAAGTAAAAAATAGTACAACAAATGTAGAAGTAAGTGTAGACAATACAAAATGGACAAATGAAAAACAAAATGATATTACATTTGATATATATTTAAATTCATCAAATGTTGCATATAATTTGTTTAATAATCCAAGTATAAGAATAAAACTACCAAGTGATATTGAAAAAGTAATATTAGGTGATAGTTCTATTGTATATGGCAATGGTTTAAATATGGAAGAACCATACGTAGAACAAGGAGAAGACGGAAATAATTATATAGTTGTTAATTTAACAGGAACACAAGCATCATATAATGAAAGTGATTTAGATTTAAAAACAAATATAAAAATACCAGCATCAATAATATTAAATAAAGATATTGAAAGTAGAACAGATAAAGTAAGTACAATATATACAAATAATTATACAGTAGATGGAAGCGCAGAAGAAGGCGTTGTTGAGCAAAAAATATCAGTAGAAGATTTCCGAAGTGATGCAAACAGCAGTGATAAAAATGGAAATATAATAGAGCAAGTAACAGAACTTGTAGAAGATAAAGCAAAAGAAGAAGTAGGAGAACCTTCACAAGATGAAATAAATGGATTAGAAGTAAAAATAACTCCAGTAAAAGGAAATACAGAGCTAAAAGAAGGAGATGCTGTTTATGAAGGTGAATTCATAAAATATAATGTAGAAATAACTAATACAACAGATGAAACAATAGAAAATGTAAGAATAGTAGGAACAATACCAGAAGGGGTTAAATATGGAGAACTAATTGCAAGTTCTGACTTAGTAGAAGAAAATGAGTATAGATATGAGTTTAATGAAGAAGCTGTAGAAAAAGAAATAGAAGTAGGAACAATAAGAGGTGGAGAAACAAAAAAACAATATTATGAAGTACAAGTAGAAGATTTAAGCGAAGAAGAAACCGAAAAGAATATTACAACAAGTATAAAAACTTACATAAATGATACAGAAGTAAATAATTATATTATGAATAACAAAATACAAAAAGGAGATATTAAAACATTCTTATGGGCCGCAACAACTGGACTTAGTTATCAATTAGTTTATGGAGTTAGTTTAGATAATCCAAAAAATGAAGAAGTAGAAATAAGATTACATGTACCTGAACTTTTTGCTACATCACAAGAATTATTTGATAATGGAAAAGTATATGTAAAAGCCTTTAATTTAGAATATAGTACAGCTATAAACAATAAAGATGTAACTAATGAAGGTGTAGAGCAATTAGAAGGTTATACATATGAATTTAATGGAACAGAAATATTAATAAAAACAAATCAAAGTGGACTATATAGAATAGGAGTACAACTTATAGATGAAGAGGCGCTAAAAAATCAATGTGCAAATGGAAAATTAGAATTAACAGCATCTGCAACAGTTTTAGCAAATGATATTACATATAATTCTAATGAAAATAGAATGCATTATGATATAGATAGAGCAAGTATAAGTATGACATCTGATACTGAAGGTGAAGAAATAAAATATGGAGACGAAATAAACTATAATATACAAATTACTTGTACAGGAGTTTCAGGACTTGTTAATGAAGGTAGTGGAATATATGTAAATATTTTAGATTATTTACCAGAAGGAATAGAACCTATAAGTATTACATATGATTTCTACGATAAAATATTTGATGTTAATGAAGATGGTAGTATAAATAAAGGATTTACAGAAAAGCAAGTTATAACAAAAGACATAATTTATAATAGAGAAGATGAAGAAGGAAATAAATTAGCTAGTGTAGATTTTGAAACATGGGTACCATATAAAGGAACTATAAATGCACAAATTAAAGCAAAAGCGGGATTTGTATTTGAAAAAACAGAAATTGAAAATAAAGCAATAGTGAAAACTCCAGAAATAGAAACAGATTTAGGAGAAGATGTACAGTTAGAAAATGATTCAATAGAGACAAAAACATCTAATACTGTAAAACATATAATTTTACCATATAATTATGATGAAGAAAGTCCAGATGAACCAATAGAACCAGACGAACCAGACACACCTGATACACCAGATAACCCGGACAATCCAGATAATCCAGACACACCTGATATACCAGATGATCCCAATACACCAGAAGAAAGATATAGTATATCAGGAATAGCATGGAGTGATGCAAATGGAGATGGTAAAAGACAAGAAGGAGAACCATTAGTAGATGACTTAGCAGTATTATTAGTAGACTTAAACGATTCAAGTAATGTTAAAGCACAAACAACAACAAATAATGGTAGATATACATTTGAAGGATTAACTAGTGGAAATTATATTGTTATATTTAGATATAATACTAATATGTATATATTATCACAATATAAAGTAAGTGGAGCATCAGAAGATATAAACTCTGATGCAATGGCCCAAAGTATAATATTAGATGGACAAAAAGAAGAAGTAGGTCTAACTGATCAAATATTATTAAGTCAAAATATGAGCAATATAGATATAGGCTTAATAGAAAAAGGTGGATATGACTTAAAATTAGATAAATACATAACAGGAGCGACAGTAACAACAGTAAATGGAACAAAAGATTATACATATAATGATACTAAACTAGGAAGAGTAGAAATAAGGGCAAAAGAATTAAATGGAGCAAAAGTAGATGTAAAATATAAAATAGTAGTGACAAATGAGGGAAAATCAGCAGCGACAGTAAATGAAATATATGATAACATACCAGAAATATTGGATTTTGAGGCAGGTGCAAATTCAAACTGGACACAAGAAGATGGAAAACTTGTAAATAGAGGTTTAGCAAATCAAGTAATTAATCCTGGAGAAAGTAAAGAAATAACACTAACTCTAACAAAAACATTGGGAGAAGAAGATGCAGGTACATTTAAAAATACAGCAGAAATAGGTTCAGCGCAAGGAAGTATACCAGGGACAGAAGATGCTGATTCAACACCTGGAAACGTAAACGTAAACGAAGATGATTATTCAGAAGCAGATTTAATCATAGGTGTAGGAACAGGTATAGGAGTGTATATTTCAATTGGTGCAATTATAGCAGTTATAGCAATATTAGTATTTTTGGGAATTAAGTTTAAATTTAAAATAAAGAAGATAACAAAAATTGGACTATCAGTAATAATAGTAGCTATGATTGGATTAGTAACATGTAAAGATGTTGCAGCAGTACAGCTTGTATTCTATGGAAACGGAGTGAGCACACACAATTTTGGGGTTTATGGAATAGGTGATTATGATAGAGTTGCATTTTGTAATAGCCCAGGACAGCCAGCAGCAGGCTCAGCAGTATCAGACTGTTATAATGATTCTGAATATGATTATAGTTATTCGCTTTCTTCATATAGTGAAACATTATCAAGAGAAGAGATAATAGTGCCTGAAATTGATTTAAGAAAATTAAATGATGACAATGAAAGAATACCAGCAAGAAAAGTTGGAGATAAATACGTATTGGGACCATTTAAATCATCAACTAATTCTAATGAAGAAGATTATAATATAACTGTATATAGCCAAGACGGAGGAACTTTATCATATACATTATGTGATGAAAACGGAAATGCAATAGGAGCTGTAAGGGGAAGTAAAAATGGAGAGCAGACAGAAGTAACATTTTATATTAGTTTAACAGCAAGTGAATTCCAAAGAGGCGTTGCAAGAGTAACAGCAAGTCAGGGAAAAATGGCAACATATAGAAGATATTATATGAAATGGACAATGTATTATTATGCATATTATGGAGGTGTTTGTACAGGAGGAGATTTTAATGGAGTACCACATCAAGATGCAGATGAGGAAGAATTGCAAAAAGAGGGAGAAATTGAGAAAATAGAGACTGAAAGAACTGAAGATCAAATCGAATGGACAATGTTTAATACTGTTATAGAACTTTTAAAAGTAGATCAAGATGAACATGAAAAAGATGATGATGACTATGAAGTATACATAGATATAGAAGGAGTATTAGAAAAACCAGATGGAACAAGCGAACCATTTAAAACAACAAATGGAAGATATACATTTGATAATTTAGAGCCAGGTATATATACAATAAGAGAAACAGTAAATAATAATTATGGCTATGAGAAAAACATTGTATTAGTTGTAGATGTAAGAGATGAAGATGGAATTAGACCAACAGGTGGAAAACTTTGTATATTCTATATGAAAAACGAAAAAGACACAGGTAACTTAAAAGTTATTAAGAAAGATAGAGACAGTGGACAACCAATGCAAGGAGTAAGCTTTAAATTACGAGGAGAAGAAGGTTATGTGATAGGAATAGACAGTAGTGGAAATCGTATATCTGAAGCAGAAGGAAAAGTACAATTCTATAATATGGAATATGGAAGCAAAGAAGAAGCAACAACATTTAAAACAGATGAAAATGGTGTGTTAGAAGTATATAATATAAGGACAGGAACATATACAGTAGAAGAAGTTTCAGTAAATGTCAATGATTATGGATATGAGTTAGATCCAGAATATATATTCTGTAATGGACAACAAGGAGTAACAGAAGGAGAAGTTGTAGTAGTAAGAAGAAAATCATATTATACAACAGGAAGAGTAAATGAAGAAACAAAAGCACCATTGGAAGAATATCCAGGGCAAAATGGATATGTAGAAGTACCAGGACAAGGAGATAATTCAAATCCTAATAGTGGAGAATTTAATGGTATACTTTTTGAAAACCAAAGAAAATGGATAAAACTACGTGGAAAAGTATTTGAAAAAATGCTTGACGGAAAAGAAACAGTAATCCAAGGTGGATATGCATATGTAGAAGGAATAGATAAGCTAGTTGCAAATGTAACAGTTAAACTATTAGACAGTAATGGAAATGAAGTGCCATTTAGAACACAATCAAGTTTAGAAACAGCAGGAGAAAGTGCTGTAGATGAAAGAAGAGATAGAGGAATTACAATAAACTCAATAGACACAGACTCAAATGGATATTACGAAATGGTAGATGTATTAATAGATGATTTAGACAAATATTATATACAATTTACTTATAATGGAATGAGCTATGAATCAATACCATTGTTAGATAGTCCAGATATAATAGATGCAGGATATGACGGAACAAGAGCAATAGAAGGTGCAGCAAGAGATGAGTTTAATAGAGAATACTCAGAAATAACACATAGCGGAACAACAGAACCTGTAGGAGAATCAAGAGATGATGCAGGAAGTAAAACACATGATCTAAATTATACAGAAGGAGAACATTCAAGTGAATTAAATTATGGTTCAACTACAATGGGACATGATGAACAAAAATATCCAATAAATTATACATATGAACAATATCTAATAAATGCAAACACAAAAGATGCATTCCAAGCAAAAGGACATTCAGGATATTTAGTAGATATGCAAAGTAAAGAAGAAATTAGGAAAAATGAATATGTATATATTAGAGAAAATGACGGAGAAGGATTTGACTTAGGAATAAAAGAAAGAGAACAACCAGACATGGCATTAGTTGAGGACATTGAAAAAGTAAAAGTAACTATAGCTGGATATGAACATACTTATAATTATAACCAAAGATTTGAAAACAGTGAGTATGGAGATGGATTTGATGTTAGCGTAAAATTCGGAGATGAATATGGTATGCAAGAATATACTCAGCCAATATATTCATCAGATGTAGTATACAATCAAAATAATCCAGAGGCATTAGGAATATATGTAAGATATAAAATAGCATTAAGAAATGAGTCAACAAATCTTTATACAAAAATAAATGAAATAGTAAGTTACTATGATAATAGGTATCAATTTGAAAGTGCAGAATATGAGGATGGAACACCAATTACAGAACATAGCCAAGGAAATAGTTTTGGTGATTATAACTCAGAAGTATTAAGAGTAAATCAAAACTTAAGCCCTATGGAATCAAGATATGTATATATTACATATAGAGTAACTGACAGTGCAGTAAATGATTTATTAAATGAAGAAGAAACTATTTTAGACACAGTAGCAGAAATAACATCATATTCAACATATTCAGATTCAGGATTTAGTATACACTATGCTGGAATAGATAAAGACTCAAGACCAGGTTCAGCAGAGCCAGGAAATAGAGACACATATGAAGATGATACAGATAGTGCACCAGACTTTAAATTACAAGTAAGAGAAGGAAGAGTAATATCAGGAACAGTATGGGAAGATGAAGCAGTTGCAGATATGTTAGAAAATGCAGGAATTACTTCAACTGATGGAAAACCATTAAGAGAAAGAATAGGAAATGGTATATATGACCCTGATCCAAATGTGGTAAGAGATGTAAAAGTAGACTTAATATCATTAGAAGGCGAACCTAATGGGGAAGGAACATCAAATACATTAGGTGCTGCAAACTTACAAGGAGAAATAGGAACACCAGGCTCAGACTCAACAATTGCAAACTTATATAAAGTAGAAACATTACCAACACTTAAAGGGGAAGTAGTACCAGCAACTGTAAATACAGATGGAGAAGGAAACTATGAATTTAAAGGTGTAATACCAGGTAAGTATTTATTAAGATTTACTTACGGAAATAATAGTGTAATAATAACTCCAGACGGAGAAAAGAAAATAGAAGATGTAGACTTATATAAATCAACAATATATAGAGGAAATAGACCTGATAATGAAGCAACAGCAGCAAGTGATACAGACTATTGGTATAGAAATGAAACATCAGATGTAGGAGCACAAAGATTCTCAGATGCAAGGGATGAAATAGGTGTAAGAGAAAAAACTGGAGAAAAATATGATATTATTTCAAGTAGACTTAATTTAGAAGACACATACTATTATGAAAACACAAGTACAGAAGTAGAAGCAGTAGCTCAAAAAGCATTAACAGCAATAGAAGCAAGGTCAAGAGGATTTGAAATAAAAGTAGACTTTGACCAAGCATTAAATAATGAAAGTACATTTGTAGAGCAAACAACTGGAGAAGGATTAAGATATGTATTTGATAATATGGACTTTGGAATAATAAGAAGACCAATACAAACAATGGAAGTTACTAAACAAGTAGCATATGTTAAAGTAACACTAGCTAATGGACAAGTAGTAATAGAAGGAGATCCAAGAGTTGATAAAATAGACCACTTAAGATTTTTACAAGAGGATGAGAATGGTTCAGGAGACATCAGTATAGAGTTAGATAGTGAAATTATGCAAGGAGCAAAATTAGAAATAACATATGATATAATAGCAGATAATACAAATTCTGAAATAGATTATTCAACTGATAGATATTACATTTTTGGAATAAGAGGAAATGAAGACGAATTAATAGCGCCACAAATTTTAAGAATGATGGATTATTTATCAAATGACTTAGCATATGAAGAAGAAAGTTTAATAAATCCAGATGGAACAACAACTAATGCAGATTATCGTTGGACTAATATTAGAAATTTAGAGACACAAACTGTTCAGTATAATGGCGGAACAATAGAACTTCCAGGACTTAAAGATGATAGAGGAAAAGGTATATATTGGTCAGAACAAGCATTTGATGAATTACAAGGATTTAACCAAGTTTTAGCGACAGATTACTTTGAAGATATGAAATTTGAAAAAAGAACTGCTAAATTACAGGTATCAAGAGTATTATCAAATAGTGCAGATGATTTAACATTCTATAATGACATTGAAGTAAATGTATTAAAAGGAAGAAGAACAACTAAACCAGATGATAATGAAAAATTAACAGTACCAGGAGATTATGTAGTAACAAATGATGGAAGAAGAAATCCAGGTGGAGATGATGACCATAGATATGTATTGGTAACAGAACCTACTGGAGAAGATCAAAATTATGTAATATATGTAATTTTAGGAGTAAGCACATTAATAATCCTAACAGCTGGAATAATATTCATTAAGAAAAAAGTACTAAAATGAGACAATCAGGGACGGGGAATTTTTGTCTCACATCATAGAAAAGACTTCTAAATAAAAAAACAATCAGGTTAGTAAATAGCCTGATTGTTTTTTACTAAAATAAAAATTGACTTTTATATTTTAAAATAACTAAGGAGTAGTATTCTTTCGTGTTTTATAAGTTTAAATTGCTCTTTTGTATTGATTAGAATTTTTTTAACATCACCTCCTTTTATAAAAATTTATGCAATTATATTTTGTTTTTAATAAAATATCTTATTTTACTTATTATCAGGATTTTTGATTATTTAAAAAATAAATATAAAATTTTGAAAAAAATTAAGATAAAAAATTAAAAATAATTGCATATCTATATAGAAACATATAATAAAATTAATATATGTTTTTATAGCAGTAATATAGATTAATTATAACTTGAATTTTTTCTAATTCTTTCTGATTTTTTAATTTTTCTTATATATCTTTTTTTATATGTTTTTTCTTCTCTTGGTGTAATTATTTTTTCCAATAAGTTTCCTCCTTTATATTTTATGCTTTGTTTACTATTAAAGTCAAGTTGATTTTAAAGTAAAAACTTTTAAAACTTAACTTTTTCCTTCTTTTTTCTCTTCTTTTCTTATGTTTTCTTTGATTTTTATATTCCTAATTTTTCTTTAGTTCATTTTTTCTAAACTTTTAGGAATTTAAATAAGATTTTAAATTCTTATGAATAAATATTGGGTAAATTAATAAATAATCTAATATTATTAAAATATTAATTTATAAACCAATTACATAGTGTAAACTATTTTATTATTCATTGGATTTGTTTAGAATTAATTTTTTGAATAAATTCACTTTTTAAAAAACGTTTCTTGTTTATTGTGAGATTATATTATCACAGAAAAATACAAAAATCAAGTT
Organism: uncultured Clostridia bacterium; assembly: GCA_944387475.1. GTDB lineage: Bacteria > Bacillota > Clostridia > TANB77 > CAG-508 > CAG-269. The sequence continues at coordinate 4,577 of CALXFB010000054.1, read as the reverse complement.
TTTTGTAAAAATTTCCCGAACTTTTCATCGCAAAAAATGACAAAAATCGACAATAAGATAAAAACATTCCATATTATTTGTATTTTATGAATTAAATAAAATTTAAAATGAAGAAATTAAAAAAATATCTTTTAATATTTTCTTAAATATTGCTTTTTTTGATATTATATAATAAAATAAAAATCGTATATTAGATTATTATAAAAAAAATAAATAAAAAATATATATAATTGTAAAAAAATTTTTTGGTATAGAAGACCAAAAAAGACAAAAACCACAAAGGACAAGTAGTAAAATAATCTTATCAAAAAGTAAAGAGGTGGTAAGGATGTTTCAAAATTTAAATGAAAGCACAATAGATTTAAATGATAAAAATAATGTGGAAAATGAAGAAAAAAATAAGCTAAATATATTTTCTAAAGTGTTTTCAAAAGAAAATTTAGTAATATATATAGTGGCATTTATGTTATCATTTGTGTCATTAGGAGGAGAATTTTCAATATTTAGTATAAGTATGTTAGGTGCATGTTTAGCATTTTCAATTCCAGCCCTAGGGATACTTGTAGTTTCACTATTAGGAAATTTATTAAAATTCGGAGTAGGAGGAGCAGTAGAATATTTACTAACAGCATTAGTAATGATAGCAACATTATTTATAATAAAGCCACGTTATAATGAACAAGAAAGAAATGAAAAGATAAAAATAGGAAAAAATGTATTTACAGCATGCCTACTAATAGGATTAGTAAAAATTTTAATGTCAACATTTACGATATATGAGGTGTTAAGTACAGTAACATTATCAATAATAGGGCTTGTATTTTATAAGATATTTGTAAACTCATTAGTAGTAGTACAAGAATTTTATAAAAACAGAGCATTTTCAATAGAAGAAGTAATAGGAGCAAGTTTGCTTTTTGCAATAGCATTGGGAGCATTCGGAGATGCAAATATTTATGGATTTAATATAACAAATGTATTTAGTATACTAATAGTAATGATACTTGGCTGGAAAAATGGTATATTAGTAGGAACAACATCAGGAGTTACAATTGGAGTAACATTAGGAGTAATAAGTAATAATGAGCCAATAATGATAGCAGCATATGCAATCTCAGGAATGGTAGCAGGAATATTAAATAGATTCGGAAAAATAGGGGTAGTAGTAGGTTTTACATTAGGAAATATAATTTTAGCATATGTATCAAATGGTTATACAGTAGAATTAATACACTTTAAAGAAATACTAGTTGCATCAATAGGATTACTATTAGTACCTAAAAACTTACAAATAAATTTAGAAGAATTTATAGGAAATTCAAAATTTTTACCTTCATCAGGAGGAAGAGCACTAAATAAAAGCAAAGAAGTTGCAGAAAGTTTAAATAATGTATCTAAAGCTATAGATAAAATAGCAGTGACATATAGAAATGAAGAAGTCTCAGAAAATGATATAGATAATGAACAAGATGAAAATAAGAAAATATTTATATCTGAATTACTAAACAATTTAGAAAGTTATAAAGATAATATGCTATATGATGATATAGCAGATGTAGATGGTAAAATTATAGATGAAATATTTAAATTTTTAATTGATAAACAAGAAATAACAAGAAAAGATTTATTAGAAATATTTGCGGATAATAATAGCTATATAATAGGATTTGATGATAAAGATATAAGTAAAAAATTAGAAGAAAATATTATGCAAATAGTAAGAACAATAAATTTATCATATAAAGTTGCAAAGTCAGATTTTATATGGAAAAAGAAAATAGAGCAAAACAAGAAAAATGTTCATAAACAATTAGAAGGCGTATCAAAAGCAATAGAAAGTATGGCAAAAGGATTAGAAAAAGATATAGAAAATGAAGAAAACTTTATAAAAGAAAAACAAGAAATAATAACATTACTTGAACAAAAAGAAATAGAAATTCAAGATATAGTTATAAAAAAAGAAAGTAGATATTTAGTAGAAATTTATTTAAAAGAAAATATTGAAACAGCTAAAATAGATGTAATAGCAAAAATACTTACTAAAATATTGGGAGAAAAAATTGTTCAAAACCAGGAAACAAGTATAGGAAAAAAATTAGACTTTCTATCTGATGATAAATATGTAATGGCAATTGGAATGGCAAATAAGACAAAAACAAAAAGTGAAGTCTCAGGAGATAATACATTAACTATTAGGCTAAAAGACGGAAAATATTTAGTAGCAATCAGTGATGGTATGGGCAGCGGTAAAGAAGCTAATAAAAGTAGTAATGAAGCATTAAATTTATTAGAGAATTTGTTATTATCAGGTTTTGATAAAAATATATCTTTAGATTTGATTAATAATGCATTAATAAATCAAAATAAAGAAAGTTTTGCAAGTTTAGATATAGCAATAGTGGATTTATATCAGGCAAATGTTGAATTTATAAAGAGCGGGGCATGTCCAACTTATATAAAACAAGGAAAAAAAGTACAAATGGTAAAATCAAATTCATTACCAACAGGAATAGTAGAAGAAAGTAAAATACAGACATTTGATAAAGATATAAAACAAGGAGAAATAATTGTATTATGTTCAGATGGTATATTAGATTCAAATGTGGAATATAAAAATAAAGAATTGTGGGTAAAATACCTACTTGAAGATATAGAAACTACAAATACAAGAAAAATAGCAAATCTTATATTAGAAGAAGCGGTAGATAATAATTATGGTGTAGCAAAAGATGATATGAGTGTAATTGTTTGTAAATTTAGGAAAAAAGAAAATTAATGTAGCAAGGAGGAGACTACTTTGAGTAGAGGAAAGAGATATGAAGAACCGAAATTAAATATGAAAAAAGTATTTGCAGTAGTTATTTTATTTATTGTTATAATTATGTGTATAATAATGCTTAAAGGAATTTTTACAGAAAATGAGGAACAAGGAAATATTATTAGTATAGATTATTTTGCAGCATATAAAGATAATAAATGGGGTGTTATAGATTCTAATGGTAATATTGTAATAGAGCCAAGTTTTAGTGAAATGATAATAGTTCCTAATAGCAAAGAAGATGTGTTTTTATATACATATGATGTAAATTATGAGGATGGAACATATAAAACAAAAGCAATAAATAGCAAAAATGAAGGAATTTTCACAAATTATGAGCAGGTAGAGGCCATTTCAAGTGTAGACGAAAATCAAAATTTAGTATATGATGGAAAAGTTTTAAAAGTACAAAATGGTGGAAAATACGGATTAATTAATTTGGAAGGAAAAGAAATACTTCCATGTGAATATGATAGTATTAATTTATTACAAGGAGTTGAAAATACTTTACTTGTATCAAAAGATGGAAATTATGGAATAGTAGATAATGATGGTAAAGTAATAATACCACCATCATATTCAGAAATACAAAATTTAGGGAATGGGGCTTCGCAAGGTTTTATTGTTAAAAATTCTGAAGGAAAATATGGGATAGTAGATATAGGAAATTCACAAGTATTGGAATTAAAATATGATGCAATTAGTAAAATACATGAAGGAGAATATTATGTAGTAACTGAAGGAAATAATCAAAAAATTGTAAAAAGAAGTGGGCAAGAAGTTTTAAATGCAAATGGGAAGGAAATAACAGCATTATTAAAAAATCCAGAAAATGGTGTTATATATAAAGTAGATAATAAATATGGTGTTATGAATTTATCAGGAGAAGATGTAGTAGAGGCAAGTTATGATGAGTTAAAAGAAGGAAAAACAGGAATTTTAATTGCTAAAAAAGGTGATAAATGCGGAATAATAGATTTGCAAGGAAATGAAAAAGTAGAGTTTAAATATAATGGAATTACATATAATGAAAAGGCTGATTTGTATATTACTGAAGATGAAAGTTATAACAATGAAGTTTTAGATAGTAATTATTCAGTAAAACTAACAGGAATTGTAACTGATTTAAATGATGAAAAGGGTTATATTGAGATAAGACAAAGTGATGAATATAAATATTATAATTTTAAATTTGAAGAAGAAAAGGAAGCGGAAATATTTACAGGAAATACATTATTTGTAAGCAAGAAAGATGGAAAATATGGATTTGTAGATAAAGATGGTAAAGTTATAGTAGATTACATATATGATGATGTAGGAATGCAAAATAGTTTTGGATTTGCAGCAATAAAAAAAGACGGAAAATGGGGAGCTGTAGATAGAAATGGTAATATTGTTCAAGAACCTACATATCAATTAGATGATTATTTACAAGTGGATTTTATAGGTGGATGGTATTTAGGAAAAGATTTAAATATGAATTATTATAGAAAATAATATTAAATTAAAAATCTATTACTTAAAATTGAAGAATTAAGTAATAGGTTTTTTAATTTCTACTATTGTCGCAATTAGTCGAATTTTGCGATGAAAAGTTTAAAAAAATACTGGAAAAAACTTGAAATTTAATTTTTTATGTGGTAATATATTTTTACAATAAATAAAAAACGTTTTTTAAAAGGTGATTTATTCAAAAAATTAATTCTAAACAAATCCAATGAATAATAAAATAGTTTGTACTATGTAATTGGTTTATAAA
>CALXFB010000053.1 GCA_944387475.1 uncultured Clostridia bacterium | reverse complement strand
CTGCTACTCCAATGGAATATCCTATCCCAGAAAACAAACGTATAAAAAAATATAAAGAAAAATGGTGCGCATAAAAAATGACCGCAAAATCTACAGTCATTTTTAAAGATAAATTTTAGATATTTTACCTGTCTACTTGACAGGGGGCATATCATTCACACTATATTTTTGTATATTAAATTGTGTCAAAAAATAAATTAATTAATATAATAACCATAGGTGGTAAAAATGGAATTTATATTAAGAATAATATTTTGGACATTAGCTATTTATGGTTTATTTGAAATAATAAAAAATATCATATATATAAGTACATATACCAACTTTAAATCAGATGGAATATATGTAATAATAGCAGTGAAAAATCAAGAAGACAAGATAGAAGGATTTATGAGGTCAGCATTATTTAAAATGTTATATGGAAGAGACGATTATGTTAAAAACATAATAATAACAGACTTAAAATCAAAAGATGGAAGTAAAGAAATAATAAAAAGATTATCAGAAGAATATGAATGCTTAGAAGCAGTAAATTGGAAAGATTGTAAAGAAATAATGGATAGTGTTGATGAAAGTTAATTGCTTGAAAAAACAATGTTTTTGTGATAAACTAAAAATGTTAAATTTTAATCAAGGAGAAATAGATGGAAATAGTAGGAGAAATAATAACAGTAATTTATACAAATAAAATAAATAGTTATACAGTAGCAGAAGTAGAAACAGATGAGGAAATAATAACTGTTGTTGGATATTTACCATTTGTAGATGTAGGAGACACTGTAAAATTAGTTGGAAAATATGTAGAACATAAGGATTATGGTAGGCAATTTAAAGTAGACACATTTGAAAAAATAATGCCACAAAACTTAGCAGCATTGGAAAAATATTTAGCAAAAGGGGATATAAAAGGTGTCGGGAAAGCAATAGCAAAAAGAATAGTAAAAAAATTCGGTGAAGAAACAATCAATGTATTTAAATTATATCCAGAAAGGTTAGTAGAAGTAAAAGGAATATCAGAAGAAAAAGCAAAAGAAATAGCAGAAAGTTTTATGGAAAACTGGGAAGTATGGCAAATAGTAGGCTTTTTAGAAAAATTCGGAATAGGAGCAGAATATGCTAAAAAAGTATTTGATTTATATGGAGTAACAGCAATACAAGAAATAGAAAATAATCCATATTTATTAATAGATATAGCAAGAGGAGTAGAGTTTAAACAAGTAGATAAAATGGCATTAGACTTAGGGATAAGTTATGACAATCAAAAAAGAATAACATCAGGAATAAAATATGGGTTAATTAGAGTAACAAATAATGGACATGCATGTGTTATAAAAGATAATTTAATAGAATTTGTAATAAATTTATTAGATGTAACATCTGAAAATGTAGAAGATGGAATAATTGATTTAAAAGCAAAAGGAGAGATTGTAGAAGAAAAAAGAGAAGATGGATATATATATGTATACTTAAGTACTTTTTATAATACAGAAGAAGAAATCGCAGTAAAAATAAAGAAACTTTTAAAAGCAAAGAATATGAAAAAAATATCATCATTTGATAAAGAATTAAAAAAAGTAGAAAAATTGTCTAATTTAGAACTTTCAGATAAACAAAAAGAAGCATTAAAATTAGTAAATGAAAATAATGTAACAATAATAACAGGAGGACCAGGAACTGGAAAAACAACAATAATTAAAAATATAATAGACATATATGAAGAAAAAGGAAAAAAAGTAGTATTAGCAGCACCAACAGGAAGAGCAGCAAAAAGGATGACAGAAACAACAGGAAAAGATGCATCAACATTACATAGATTACTAGAAATAGGAAAAATGGATGAAGATAGTTTTTATAAAAGAGCAAGTAAATATGAAGGAACACCTATAGATGCAGATGTAATTGTTGTAGATGAAGTATCAATGATGGATATGTTTTTAATGAGTTATTTATTAAAATGTATATATCAAGGAACAAAATTAGTATTAGTAGGAGATGTAGACCAATTACCATCAGTAGGACCAGGAAGTGTATTAAAAGATTTAATAAACTCTAAAGAAGTACCAACTATTAATTTAGATAAAATATTTAGACAAGCTGCAAAAAGTAAAATAGTAGTAAATGCACATAGAGTAAATGAAGGAGAAAAGTTTTTAGATAAAAAAGAGGAGACAGAAGAAATGAATGATGATTTCTTTTTTATAAAAGAAATGTCACAAGAAAAAATGCTAGCTCAAATAGTATCATTATGTACAGGAAGATTAGAAAAATATGGAAATTATGATTTTTTCCAAAATATACAGGTGTTGACACCAACTAAAAAAGGAATATTAGGAACAAAAGAATTAAATAAAGTATTGCAAGAAAACTTAAATCCTAATTTAGAAGGGTTACCTGAAAGAGCAAGTATGGGAGCAATATATAGAGCAGGAGACAGAGTAATGCAAATAAAGAATAATTATGATATATATTGGGAAAGAGAAGGAACAGGAAATAAAGGTGGAATAGATGAAAAGGAGTTAGGAAGCGGAGTTTTTAATGGAGAAATAGGAACAGTAACAAAAGTAGATGAAAAAGAAAAACAAGTAGAAATAAAATTTGATGATGATAAAATAGCATGGTATGAATATTCAGAACTTGATCAGATAGAACACAGTTATGCAATAACAATACATAAAGCACAACGGAAGTGAATTTGATGTAGTAATAATGGTACTTCCAGCATCATCACCAATGCTTCTTACAAGGAACTTATTATATACAGGAATAACAAGAGCAAAAAAATTGTTAATAATTGTAGGAACTGAAAAAGTAGTAGATTTTATGATACAAAATGTTGATAGTAAAAAAAGAAATACAGGATTAGAATTCAAAATGAGACAATGAGGGACGGGGAATTTTTGTCTCATTTTGGAAAAATTTTTATATGAGTTAAATAATCTGGGGAAAAAATAGACATAAAAATTTTAAAAATCTATAGAAAAACAAAAGCACTA
>CALXFB010000052.1 GCA_944387475.1 uncultured Clostridia bacterium | reverse complement strand
TTAAATTTATTTTAACACAATTTTGGGAGTATCTTATTTTTTATTTTATATTTTTCCCGAATTTATTTTACACTAACCATATCTTTTTGTTTTTTCTTTAGTAACATTTTTTATAAGAAAACATATTATATACAAAATATTTAAGAGGTGTATTATGGAAAATGAAAACAGAGGTGATAAAAAACCACCTCATAAAAAACATTTTAATTTTAATAATTGTACAAAAAATACAATAAAATCACTAAATGAAGTTGAATACTTTTTAAATAATTTAAAAAACTTTAAAAGATATATACATCTATATAAATTCTTTAAGAGGTAATTTTATCGAGAGTATATGTCTCATTAAACTCTTCGTTTTCAGCTCCATTTATTAATATTTTTATGCTATTTACCTCATTTAACTGTGTTAGAGTATTTACTAAACTATTTATTAAATTCTCTTTTGCTTTTTCATCTTCTTTATTATAATTTAAAAACTCTTGTGAAAAATCCAAAGTTAGACAATCCCCTTCTATACTTGTTTTTAATAATTTAGTATTATCTGGTATAATTTTTTCTTTAGTTTCATCTTTTGGTCCTTCTATTAATAAATTTACAATTTTATCATAAGGAGTATTTAAAATTTCTTTAATATCAACTAGCCTTGCTTCAGGCTCTAATTCTTTTGTCTCTTTATTTTGGAAATATAAACTTACAATAGTCTGCCTTAATTGTTCTTCTGTAATCTCCTCTTCTGGCGTATATTCTTCCACTATTTCTCCAGTATTATTTTGTTCTTCACTTTTTTGCCTTAAATAATTAATTAAAAAATATCCTACAACTACTAATATAATAAATATAACAGAAAAAATTATAATAATTTTTTTATTTTTCATCTTTAAACTTCCTCCTCTTTTTTTATTATTTACTTAATAATATTATTTGTTTGTCCTTTTTAGAACTAATTTAAAATTTACATTTAGCTTTTCTATTGGCTGTTTTTTTCCCCCGTCCCCAAAAACAGCTAACAATTTTTTCCATTTGACAAAATGCCTATTTCCGTATAAAATAAGGGTGTTAGAAAGTATATTTTTATATACAGAAAGGAAGATTTTGTCATGAATAATAATGATAATAAAGATTTATTACATGTAGGTTTAGATGTTGGTTCTACAACTGTTAAAATTATAGTTATGGACAAAAATCTAAACACAATATATAAAAATTACCAAAGGCACTTTTCAGACACTAAAAACACTGTTTGTAGTGTATTAGAAGATTTACTTTTAAAATATCCAAATAATGTATTTACACTAGCTTTAACAGGTTCTGGTGCCATGTCTGCTGCTAAATTTTTAGGTGTAGACTTTATCCAAGAAGTTGTTTCTTGTAAACGTGCTGTTGAAAAATACATACCAAGAACTGATGTTGTTATAGAACTTGGTGGTGAAGATGCTAAAATTATTTATTTTGACCAATCTATAGAGCAACGTATGAACGGTACTTGTGCTGGTGGTACTGGTGCATTTTTAGATCAAATGGCATCTTTATTACACACAGACACAGCTGGTCTTAATGAGCTTGCAAAAAATTATAAAACAATTTATCCAATTGCTTCACGTTGTGGGGTTTTTGCAAAAACTGATATACAACCTTTAATTAATGAAGGTGCTGCAAAAGAAGATATTGCTGCATCTATTTTTCAAGCAGTTGTAAATCAGACTATTAGTGGCTTAGCCTGTGGTAGACCAATTCGTGGTAATGTTGCATTTTTAGGTGGACCTCTTAATTATTTATCAGAATTACGCCAAAGATTTATAGAAACTCTTCATTTAAAAGATGATGAAATAATCGTTCCTGAAGAAGCTCATCTTTTAGTTGCAAAAGGTGCTGCTTTAGATTCTATAAATACAGAAATTATCACTCCAGACGAACTTGCAAAGAAGATTGAAAATTTAAGAGTTTCACACGATAATACAACAAAACCTATAGACCCATTATTTAAAAATGATGATGAATATAAGAGTTTTAGAAAAAGGCATAGTAAAGATAAAGTAGAAATAGGAGACCTTGCTAATTATGAAGGTGATTGTTATTTAGGTATTGACGCAGGTTCTACTACTACTAAGTTAGTTTTGATAGATAGAGATGGTAAACTTCTTTATTCTTTATATGGAAGTAATGAAGGTAACCCTTTAAAAAGTGTTATGAATATGCTAAAAAAACTTTACCACGAATTACCTAAAAAAGCTATTTTAAGATATAGCGGTGTTACTGGTTATGGTGAAAGCTTGATACAAACTGCTTTAAATGTAGATTTAAATGAAATTGAAACAATTGCACATTATACATCTGCTAAAAAATTTGAACCTGATGTTACTTCTATTGTAGACATTGGTGGTCAAGATATGAAATATATCAGAATGAAAAATGGCTCTATTGATAATATTATGCTAAATGAAGCTTGTTCTTCAGGGTGTGGTTCTTTTATCGAGACTTTTGCTAAAAGTTTAAATTTAGAAATTTCTGAATTTGTAAAAGAAGCAATTAAATCAAAAACACCTGTTGATTTAGGTTCAAGATGTACTGTATTTATGAACTCTAAAATAAAACAAGCTCAAAAAGAAGGCTATTCCGTAGGAGATATTTCAGCTGGACTTTCATATTCTGTTATTAAAAATGCTATTCAAAAAGTTATGAAAGTGAGAGATGTAGAAACTTTAGGAGACCATATTGTAGTACAAGGTGGAACTTTTTATAATGATGCTGTTCTTCGTGCTTTTGAACTTATTGTTGGTAAAAATGTAACAAGACCAGATATTGCAGGGCTAATGGGTGCATATGGTATGGCTTTACTTTCTAAAGAACAATATGAAACAAATATGGATATGGAGTATAAGTCTACTATTTTGAAAGAAGACGAGTTAGATAAATTAGAAATTAAAGTTACACATACTCGTTGTGGTATTTGTGAAAATCATTGTAAATTAACTATAAATAAATTTAGTAATGGACAAATACACGTTTCTGGTAACCGTTGTGAAAGAGGTGCTGGAGCTATTACTAAAAAGAAAAACTTACCTAATCTTGTTCAATATAAATATCAAAGACTTTTTGATTACACACCTTTAGAAGAGCAATATGCAACAAGAGGAACTATTGGTATTCCAAGAGTTTTAAATATGTATGAAGATTATCCATTTTGGTTTACTTTTTTAACAAGTTTAGGTTTTAGAGTTATCTTATCTGAAAAAAGTACACGTGCAACATATGAAAAAGGTATGGAGTCTATGCCTTCTGAATCTGTTTGCTACCCTGCAAAACTTTCTCACGGACATATTGAAAGTTTGTTAGAACAAGGTATTAAAACTATTTTCTATCCTTGTATTCCATATTCAAGAAAAGAATATGAAAAAGCTGATAACCATTATAACTGCCCTATTGTTATTTCTTATTCAGAGGTTTTAAGAAATAATGTTGAAGGTTTAAAAGATCCTGAAGTTAAGTTTATTAACCCATTTTTACCTTTAGATAAGAAAAACCTTGTTAAAAAGATATTAGAACTTGATGTGTTTAAAGAATATAATTTTACAAAAGCAGAACTTGAAGAAGCAGCTGATAAAGCAGAAGCAGAATATCAAAAATGTAAAGCAGATATTAGAAGAAAAGGTAGCGAAACTGTTAAATATATAGAAGAAAATAATTTAAAGGGTATAGTTCTTGCTGGTCGTCCTTACCACGTAGACCCTGAAATTAACCACGGAATTGATACTTTAATTACATCTCTTGGTTTATGTGTTTTAACAGAAGATAGTGTTTCTGATAAAACAGAAGCAAAAAGACCTTTAAGAGTTGTTGACCAATGGGTATATCACGCAAGATTATATGCTGCAGCAGATTTTGTTGGTAAACATAACTGTTTAGAACTTGTTCAATTAAATTCTTTTGGTTGTGGTGTTGATGCTGTTACAACTGATGAAGTAGAAGAAATACTTTCTAGTTATAATAAAATGTATACTTTAATTAAAATAGATGAAGTAAATAATTTAGGTGCTGTACGTATTCGTATCCGTTCACTTATTGCTAGTATGAAAAAACGTGAACAAGAAAAGAACAAAGAAAAAGGAGATGGAGACTACGGAATTCATAAAAAGATATTTACTAAAGAAATGAAAAAGGAATATACTATTTTATTCCCACAAATGGCACCTATTCATTTTGAATTATTAGAAACTGCAGCAAAAGCTTCTGGCTATAATGTAGAACTTTTAAAGGATTGTACACAAAAAACTGTTGATACAGGTTTAAAATACGTAAATAATGATGCTTGTTATCCATCTATTTTAGTTACAGGTCAAATGATTGAAGCTCTTCAATCTGGTAAATATGATGTTAATAAAACTGCTTTAATTATCTCTCAAACAGGTGGTGGTTGTAGAGCTACTAATTATATTGGTTTTATTAGAAAAGCTTTAAAAGATGCAGGTTTTTCAAATGTACCAGTAATTTCTCTAAACTTTGTTGGTATGGAAAAAATGCCTGGTTTTAAACTTACAGTTCCTTTTATTGAAAGATTATTTAAGACTGTGGTTTATGGTGATTTATTACAAAAAATGCTAACTAAAAACAGAGCTTATGAAGTACATAAAGGTGAATCTCAAAAATTATTTGACACTTGGATGAAAAAATGTAAAAAATTACTTACAAAATCAAGCAATAAGGAGTTTAAACAAAGTATTTACGATATTGTAAATGATTTTGAGAAAATAGAGCTTGATACATCAGTAGAAAAACCTAAAGTTGGTATTGTTGGTGAGGTTTTAATTAAATATCATCCTTTTGGAAATAATTTTGTTGCAAATATATTAGAAAAAGAAGGAGCTGAAGTTGTTTTACCTGATTTTATGGGATTTGTTAAGTTTATGGCAACACATAAAATTACTTTTAACAAATTATTAAATACAAATAAAACTTCTTCTAAAATTAGCAAAGTTGCTATTAAACTTATTGATATTTTAGAAAAAGATGTTAAAATTGCTTTATCTAATTCTAAAAAAGGATATTTACCACCATGCGACATCTGGCATTTAGAAGATAAAGTTAAGGATATTTTATCTATTGGTAACCAGACTGGTGAAGGTTGGTTTTTAACTGCAGAAATGATTGAATATATTGAAAATGATATTCCTAATATTGTTTGTGTTCAACCTTTTGCATGTCTTCCTAACCATGTTGTTGGTAAAGGTGTTATTAAAACTATTAGAAGTAAATTCCCAGAGGCTAATATTTCACCTATAGACTACGATCCTGGTGCTAGTGAGGCTAATCAGACTAATAGAATTAAACTTTTAATGACTGTTGCTAAAGATAATTTGAAAACTAAGCAAAATAGAAAACATGCTATTGATAATGAAAATATAGATGATAATAATAATTCTTTGGAAAATGAACAAAAAGTTACACAATAGGCAAGCAAAAATCGCTTGTCTATTATTTTCCAATTTCTAATTTTAATTGTTCCAATTCTTTTCTACTTATTCCTGTTGCATTTATTATTATTTCATCATCTACGTTTTGTAATAAAAATCCTTTTATTGTTTTTCTTATTCCTTGTTGTATACCTCGTTGTATTCCTCTCTGCATTCCTTTTTTCTCTCTTGTATTTCCATTTTCTTCTACTATTTTCTTAAATGCTTTTTCAAAATTAGACATAAGACATCACTCTTTCTACATTTACACTACTTGTAGTTTTAATTTCTCTAATTCTTTCTTGCTTATTCCTGTTGCATTTATTATTATTTCATCAGCTACATTTTGTGTTAAAAGTCCTTTAATTGTTTTTCTTATTCCTCGTTGCATTCCATTTTCTCTTTCTTTTCTTCCTTCTTCTTCTACTATTTTCTTAAATGCTTTTTCAAAAT
>CALXFB010000051.1 GCA_944387475.1 uncultured Clostridia bacterium | reverse complement strand
TTTATAAACCAATTACATAGTACAAACTATTTTATTATTCATTGGATTTGTTTAGAATTAATTTTTTGAATAAATCAAATTTAAAAAACGTTTTTTATTTATTGTAAAAATATATTATCACATTAAAAATTAAATTTCAAGCTTTTTGTAAAATTTTCCCGAACTTTTCATCGCAATATTCTGCATTTTTCGACAAAAGAAAAACCAGTAAGTAAACGTTATATTTCTTACCGGTTATTTTTATTATTCACCTATCCAGAATATTGCTCTATCTCCGAATACATTTCCCCAAGGAGAACCAGGAATATCATTTTTATTTTTATGTATTATAACCTCTGAAAGAAAATTAGCTCCTGAAAAAGCTCCTGAATTTATTTCTTTTATATTTGATCCTATTTCTATTTTTTTCGTTACCGCCTCATATAAAGCATTTAATTCTATTTTTTCAACATTCTTTGGAAACACAACACTTTCTGCTGTTACTTCATATAATGCCATCTGTTTTATTGTTCTTACACTTTCTGGTATATTTACTTCTTTTAAATCACTTTTTACCCAATATAATTCAGTTCCATCTTCACTTAATATATACTGGTTATTATCCACAGATTCTAAATACGGATTTTCACTACTTACCTCTATATTTTTAACAGGATATGAATATGTATTAAAAGTTGTTACATTTTTAGGTAAATATAAATAATTTAACGATGGAAACATTCCAACGTCTCCTACCATATCTCCAACATAACTTTCAGGTAATGTAATTGATGTAATACCTCCTGACGCAAATACTCCTTTTATTACATTTTCAACTCCGTCTCTAATCGTTACATTTCCTTTATCAAATATTCTATATAAAATAGTTCCATCACTGCTGTACAAATTATTCCTTTCATCTGTTATAAAATAGTCATTGTTTTCATCTACTGTTATTGATTTTAAATTTGCATTACTAAAAACCATTTTTCCTATACTTTTCACGTTTTCTGTTATATTAATAGTTGTTAATTTACTACATCTATAAAAAGCACTTCCTGTTATTGTTTCAACTGTATTTTCTATATTTAAACTTGTTATATTAGATAATGCTGTTACTAAAGTTTTTAAATCTTTAGAATATAATACTCCACTTTTAAATTCATAATAATTATTTTCAGATGTGTCTATATTTTGTAATGTGTCTATTGCTAATGCTTGGTCTCCTATAGCATTTAAATTAGGTGGAAATTTCAATGTAGTAATTGCTGTTCCTCTTAAACACGCATAATTTAATGTTGTTAAATTCTGAGGTAATTCTATATTTTTTAAGTTACTACATTCTGAAAATAAATTATTAGCTAAAATTTTTAAATTACTTGGTAATTTTATATTATCTAACAACTTATTATTATAAAAACATGTACTTCCAATAACAGTTATACTATCTGGTAATGTTATTTCTTGTAAGTTGGAACACTCCTTAAAAGCTCCCTCTCCTATCTCTTCAACTCCATCTTGAATTATTACCTTTTCTAATGTAGTATTATATGCAAATGCATTTTTTGCTATTTTCTTTACTGTCCCTGGTATTATTATTGTTTTTAATCCTTCTTTAGCAAATGCTCCTTCCCCTATTTCTTCTACATTTCCTGGTATTGTTAGTGTTCCACTTTCGTCCATTAAAGCTAAATTATTTCCTGAAGAAAGTAGTACTCCATCTACTATATCATATGGATTTACTTGTATTCCTAAGCTCTGTGCTAATTTTATTTCTTCATCATCTTTTGTATTTATTAGTAACTCTCCTTTTATTATTTCCATTTTCTCAAAATAAGTATCACTTATATCTTTAATTACATCTCTTATAGTTCCTTTTCCTTTATCCTCTTCTGTTTGTGTATTATAAAATAAATTACTCTTACCTGCTGTTAGGCTTTCAGCTAAAAAATCATTATTTTTAGACATTTGCTCTATTTTAAATAATTCTACTTGCTCTTTATAACTACTAAGTTCTGTTGCTAATTTAGCTTTTTTAGCTTGGCTTATTGTACTATTTTCTCCTGTAAGCATGGAAACACTTACACCTGCCAAAATTAGAAGAACTACTATTGTTACAACTAAAGATATTAACGTAATTCCTCTATTTAATTTTTTTCTTCTGTTTTTTCTTTTATACATATTATTTCCTCCACCATAAATATAATAATATGTTACCATTAATTTTTGATAAAATCAATAGTAGTACAATTATATTTTTGTTTTTTTAATGGTTACAATTTGTTTTTTCAAAAATAAATAATTGTTATATTGTTTAAAGAGGTTTGTTATGGAAAAAAATTATTCACGTGAACATATTAATAAAATAATTGGAGCTAATATTAGATTTATAAGAAAATCTAATAAATTAAGTCAAGAAAAATTTGCTGAATTAGTAGATTTAAGCCCTCAATTTATTAGTGATTTAGAAAGGGGGCTTCAAGGAATAAGTTTATCTACAATGATAAAAATTTGTAACACAATGAAATGTTCTCCTTTAGTAATTCTAGCAAATTTAATAGAATTTGATAATTATAATAATGAAATGGATGATTTTTTAAAATTGTCTGATAAAAATCAAGAGGTTGTAAAAACTATAATATCAGCATTATTAAATTCTAAGTAGCAAAAAGAAATACCTTTATTTTTGGTATTTCTTTTTATTTTATTATTTTTTTCTTCTCCTTCTTAGCCATACTACAATTCCTAAAATTATTATTAAAACAGGTATTGTAAATATGATTGCCATAATTATATTATTTTGCAATTCTGATACTGTATAATTAACTTGTTCGCTAGTTTTTCTAATTGTAATTGTATCTTCTCTTTCATTTAAGAATGAAACTGAATTTAATATCATGTCTGAATTATTATATAATGAAACCGTATACATCTGGTATCCGCTAATTTGAACAGGCATATCCATTGCAAATAATTCATTTGAGAATATTACTAATTTAGATGTTTTACTATCATCTATCTTTTTAGTTGCAATAGCTGCAACAGTTGATGATTTTTCTTCTCCATCTTTATCTGTTCTTGAAGCTGTATTTTGTGTAACATCTGTTCTTACAAATGATTTCTCACTTGTTTTAGCTAATACTTCATATTCTACTCCTAAATCTTCTAATTTATCTTCATTAAATGTAATTTCTCCTGCATCTAAAAGACAAATGTTCATAGACATATTTAGGTTTTGAGTCAAGCTTGTTGATTGTGTTGTTTCTATTATAAAGTCTGGATACCCTGCAATCATATTTGAGCTTTCACCTTCAAATACCACTCCATTTGATATACTTACTCCATATAAATCAAGTACTGCTTGGAAATTAATTAAATTTGCACCTGTTATATTAGGTCCACACATTAGTAATAATTTTCCACCATTATTAATATAATTTATTAAATTGTCTCTTTCTTGTTCTGTTATATCTTCTTTTAATGTTGAAATTACTAAACAATCACAATCTTCTGGTATTCCGCCATTTGCAAATAAATCTATTGTTTCAACTTCATTTGCTTCATCTTTCATTGTTTTCATAATAGATGAAAAATAATTAACATCATATGCTAAATGATTAGACATAAAATAAACTTTTGGCTTTTCCTCTGTTGTTACATCTAATATAGCATTTGTAATTGCTTCTTCAGTTGTATCTATTGATTGATATGTTGAATAATCAAATGTATACATATCATTTTCTGTAACTTCTTTTTCTCTATCTCCACATGTAATTAATACTAAACTATCTGTTGTTTGAAGAGAATATTCATTCATTAGATCTGTTCTTGATGATAAATCATCTATTCTTTCTAATTTTATATTATCATTTATAGTTGTATATCTTTCTACAAAGTTTATAAAAGATGTATTACTTCCATAATTAATTAATGTTATTGTAACTTCTTTATCTAAATTACCAAGTTTGTCTTTACTCTCATCTGATAATGAATACATTTTATCTTGTGTACAATCTATTTCTGGTAAAACAACTTTTTCAAGTAAGATATTTACTCCAATATATAATAAAACAATTATTGCTACTAATATAAGTGTCTTTGTTCCATCTACTAACCATTTTTTTCTTAAAATTTCTCCAATTTTCTTGAAAAATCTTTTTACTTTTCCTGGTTTTTTATCTCCTTCTTTTTTTATTACAGCTTTACTATTTTCATCTTTTTTCACGTTTTCATTTGCATTTTTCTTTTCTTTAATGTCTTTCTTTTTATCTTTTTTTCCCAACTTTCTCATCTCCTTACTTAACTAATTTTCTTCTTTGCATAACGATTATTGTTAAACTAATAAATACTACTGAGAATAACAATAAACTTATTATATTTTCTATTGAAATTACACCTTGTGCAAAATTTGTATAATAATTCATTAGGCTAAATCCTGCTAATTTACTACTTATATCTGGTATAAATAGTGAAATTATTAAAAATGCAACTGTGATTACTCCAGCAATTACTTGGTTTTCTGTTAAACTTGATGCAAATACTCCAAAAGATAAAGCTGCTAAACTTAATAAAACAAATCCTAACATTGAAACTAATGTTGTTATTATATTAGGAGCTCCAAAATACATTACTATAAAGAAAAACATAAATGATATTAGTAAAGTAATAACAATAACTAATAAAGCAGATAATAATTTTCCTAAAACTACTTTAAACATACCTGTTGGAGATGTTAATAATAATTGTTCTGTCCCATTTTTTCTTTCTTCTGCAAATGTTCTCATTGTTAGTATTGGTACTATTATTATTAATCCATATAACGCTGTATAATAATATAACGTACTTAAATCTACGCTTCCATAAGATAATACTGTTAAATAAAAGAATACACTAAAACATAATAAAAATATTCCTATAACAACATATCCTATTGGAGAAAAGAAATAACTTTTTAATTCTTTTTTCATTACTGCTAACATTATTTATTACCTCCTTCAATTATTTTCATGAAAGCATCTTCTAATGTGCTATCTGCTTTTTTCATTTCGAATATTGTTATATTTTCTTTTGCAAGTTCTGTAAATAATATTTTTCTTAAATCAATATCATTTTTTGATTCAATTACATACTCTTTTGTTCCATCTTCATTTTCTTTTATTAAATCTATTTTATTTATTCCTTGTATTTTATCTTTAATATTTTTCATTTTGTTTTCAGCATCTTCTACTGTTAGATAAATACAATTTTTATTTGAAACTTTATTTTCTAAGTTCTCTGGCGTATCTATTGCTACTAATTTTCCTTTATTTATTATAATTACTTTATTACATATTTGACTTACTTCTGATAATATGTGTGAACTTAAAATTACTGTATGTGTTTTTCCAAGTTCTTTTATCAGATTTCTTATTTCTGTTATTTGTTTTGGATCTAATCCTACTGTTGGCTCGTCCAAAATTAATATTTTAGGTTCACCTACCAATGCTCCTGCCATTGATACTCTTTGTTTATACCCTCTTGATAGATTTTTTATTAATTTTTTTTGAACATCTTTTAATCCTGTTTGTTCTATTATCTTCTGTACTTTTTCTTTCCTTGTCTTCCTGTCTACTTTTTTTAATTCTGCCATATAAGTTACGAACTCTTTTACTGTTAAATCTGTATAAAGAGGCACTCCTTCAGGCATATAACCTATTTCTTTTTTTGCTTTTTTAGGTCTTTTTAATGTATTGTAACCATCAACAATAATTTCTCCACTTGTTTGCTCAATAAAACCTGTTAGCATATTCATTGTTGTACTTTTTCCTGCACCATTAGGTCCAAGAAGCCCTACAATTTCACCGTCATTTATTGTGAAACTTATATTGTCTATGGCTACAAATTTTCCATATTTTTTTGTAACATTTTTTACCTCTATCACAAAAAATTCCTCCTTTTCTCTTATATAATCGATATAATATTATCATTTTATTTTTTCAAAGTAAAGTAATTCACAAAAATTTCACATTTGCAACTCTAAGTATCCGTAAAAGTTTAGCGTCTATTGTGTTCATTTTTTGCATAATAATGATTAAGAGGTGTTTTATTTATGGAACTTATCTATACTTTTTTTATTAGTTTTTCGCTTGTTTTCTTATCTGAACTTGGTGATAAAACTCAGCTTTTAGTTTTATCCTTTTCTACTAAAGATAGAGCTAAAAATATTTTACTTGGAGTTGCTTTAGGCACTCTTTTTAGCCATGGGTTAGCAATTATTTTTGGTAGTAGGCTTGCTCTTTTAGGTAATGATAATTTTAGATTTTACTTAGAGCTTTTTACATATATATCTTTTTTACTTTTTGGTATTTTTGGATTTTTCCCTGAAAAAGAAACAAATAATAATAAAAATTCTTTTTTACAAAAAATTAGTAATATAAAAATTAATTATATTTTTTTAATTGCAATTAGTATTATTGTCGGTGAGCTTGGTGATAAAACCTTCCTTGCTTCTCTTGGTCTTGGTGTTAAATATCCTTTTTATAAGATTTCTTTAATATTAGGCTCTATTACTGGTATGGTTCTTAGCAATTCTTTTGCTTTGTTTTTTGGTAGATTTTTAGGCAACAAATTTAATCCTAAATTTGTTAAAATTTTGTCTAATATATTATTCTTACTTTTTGGTACTATTGGATTAATCAGATTTCTATTTTAACATAAAAATTTCCTCCATTTTTTTCGCAAAACTTATTGACACTTGGCTTTTTTTGTGCTATTATATAAATTGTCATTTGATACGGGTCAGTAGCTCAGGTGGATAGAGCACAGGCCTTCTAAGCCTGGTGTCGGGGGTTCGAATCCCTCCTGGCTCACCA
>CALXFB010000050.1 GCA_944387475.1 uncultured Clostridia bacterium | reverse complement strand
AAATTATTTTGGGTGGAAACTTAAAAACAACGTCTTTATAAAGAACTTAGCACTATTTAATTAAAATAGTGCTAGGGGCGGAAATTCTAATTTCCGTTTTGTTCATAAATGCTAAATTTATTAGATAAGAATATTATAAAATATTTTACAAAACAAATAGGAGAACTGCTATGAGTTCTCCAAAGTCTTCTGACGCCCGACTACAATATAATGTAGTGGGAAAGTTAAATAAGTTATAACATTAATTATTTAACCTGTCAAATTATATTGACATTAATAATTATAGGATTTACAAGTGTATGGGATATAATTTATGTGCTTTGTCTTTTATCACAAAAAATAAGCAAAGAGCATGGAATATTACCGTAACTCTTTGATTTATACATACTTTTTTAGATTACTAAGAGTAACTATCATAAATTTTAACTTAGCTATACACGTTATAACAGATTTATAGTAAAAGTCAAATAGTTTTTAGAAGTTTACATATAATTTGAAAATAAAGCGAAAATGTGGTAAAATAAATAGTATAGCAGTAGCTATAAAGTTGTATCCGGAAACATTTGAGAGGAGTATATTATGAGTATCCGGGGAAACAATGTAATATCAGAGAACAACAAGTATTCTAACAGGTATATGTCGCCAGTAATCCCAGATGGATATAGGCATGTATCTTATACCAGTCTGGAAACTGGCTTCCAGATTGAAAGGATCAAAGATGGAAGTATCCTTCAATTTATACCAGTAGGGGCACTTAAAGGCAACGGAACACTTGATGGGATGAAATTTAAAGAAAAGTTCGGAAGAAGAGACTTTTTTAAAAACGATCCGGAAGAACTTGGAGAAGAACCTATATATGGGATTAATGAGATCTTGTGGAAAGAGCTCCAAAGTATCAGGCATTATGGAGGAATGTATGTAAGTCTTCCTTTGTCAAGGATGAATTTGAAGCCTGTTTCAATTCCGAGAAGAGAAGCATGGACAATGATTGACCATAAAAGGGCCATGTACTTGGGAAACAGTTTCGAAAATGACAATGGACTTAGCAGTCATCTTATTTTCGGAGCAGAGTATGATACTATGCTTGAATGGCTAGTAGAAACAGGAAAAGTAACAATCCAAGATATAACCGGAGAGAGTCTAATTGAAGTAGATTCAAATGAACTCTTAGGTCTTGGAAAAGTAGGTGAATGGACTGCAGAAAAGCCAAAAAATTCATCAGCAAAAGCAGTGGTAAGAGGAAGTACCATAAGGATTGATGGAACTAAAAATCCAATAGCATGGAGACAAGCAACTCATAAGTACATAAAAAGCCCATATATCACGGCAAGAGCTGTACTTTATATCCCAGACTGATATTACAAAAAGGCGCCTTAGTTAATACTAGGCGCCTTAAAATTAATTTAATTCTTTAAAAAACTGATAATCTCTTCCAGAAGTATCTTTACCCTTATATGTATAGCCATCATATATACCACTTAAATCAACATTAAGTTTCATATTGTATGAAAAATGTTGGTTTAAATTATTTATAATATGTATTGTAAAATTCAAAGTATAATTAATATCATCTAAACTAACATTAGCTTGCTCAAGAATTTTGCCATTAAATGAAACAGCATTATTTTCATTAGAAACAGAATAATTTGTAAGTAAATCCTTGTTTAAATATCCTAAAGATATTGGGTTAGAACAATCTGTATAAAAAGTTGGTTCATTATAATTATTGTTTTCATTTTGTTCATTAGTTTTTACTACATTAAAATCAATTCTATTTTTATCAGGCTCAGAAATGTTCTGGTATTTTCCAAAATTTAAAGGGTTTTTATAATTTAATATTTTAGTACCATTATCTGAATTAGATGTTATTTCAATATTATCTATATATAATTCTTTAACACTATTTTCATCTGTTAAATCAGAAATAGTTTGACCATTATCTATAAAAATAGAAATATCAGAATATTGAGAAATTGCCATATTACTTAAAGACTGGTCTTCTGAATTATCTACAGCATTTGCACTATTATATAAATGTATCTTTTGTATACTAAAAATAGGGTTTTGATTTTCTTCAGAAATTTCTTCAACTTGGTTTGCAAAATTATTTTTAGCAAAAGCTTTAGCAAATATAAAATTATAATAAATAATTAACAATACAATTGCTAAAACAATTAAAATAACAAAAGCAAGTCTAACATTTCTAATCTTAAAATTAAATTTTTTATTAAATTGCATTTATAGCACCCCTTTCTTTAGTTAATTTTAAGTTTCTAATCTTTTATACAACATTTCCATATAACTATATACTTTAGTATGCCAGTTTTCATCTGAAGCATATCTAGTATTTACACCTTCAACAGTCGGACCATTATAATACCAACCAGCAGCTGTTTCTCCATCATAAATCTTAGTACC
Organism: uncultured Clostridia bacterium; assembly: GCA_944387475.1. Lineage (GTDB taxonomy): Bacteria > Bacillota > Clostridia > TANB77 > CAG-508 > CAG-269. Next base: position 5,437 of record CALXFB010000050.1, on the reverse strand, counting down.
AGCAGGATTTAAATAGTATTTAACCAAAGATTTTGCAACTGTTTCAATACCATCAGCATAACTATCAAAATCCAAAGAAGATTCATAAGGAGTTTCATCATATGCACCGTATCCGAATAAATTATTTTTATCTTTAGCTATATTTGAAGTACCCCAACCACTTTCATGAATAGCAATAGAAGCTAGGAAAATACCATTTATGTTATATTTTTTCTCCATATTGTAAAATACCTGATAATTATTTTGGAATACTTTATTTTGGTCATTCGGAATATTTGTAAATATTTTTTCATAATCTTTTAATGTCAATCCACTTGATTTATTTAGTTCCATTCCAATATTAACTTTAAGTAAAATTCTTTGTACTCTATTTTTCTCTACAATGTTAGGTGTTGTAGTAGGAGAGGTTAAATTAGAAGTTTTAATATAACCTTCAATTCCATCAAATGAAACCTTTGCCCACTCTTCGCTAGGTAATTCTAAAAGTTTAACATCTATACTAGCTTTAACATCTGCAACATCAGTAGAAGTTTCTTCTTCACTTGGCTCAGATTTTAATGCACCATCTTTTACAAAATACATTGTGTCACCAATATGTACTTGATGTTTTGCTAAGAATTCAGAAGTACCACGAGAAATTAATTTTGGAGTTGGTTCAACCAAAGTTTCTCTTGCTAAAATAGTTTCTTCAACAAAATCACCATTTTCATATGTTTTAACAACTGTAACTTTATCTTTTCCATTTTCACCCTCTTGTGTTATGATTTCTTCACCCTTAGGTAAAGTAGCATTATCTGTATATGTAGTCTCAAATTCAACCTCACGTTCTTCTGTTGCTTGTTCTTTTACTCTATCCATACCTGCATTTTCAGAAATAATACTTTGCATATTTAATCTGTGTCTGTTAAGCTCATATGCCTCAATTTCTTGAGAAGTTTCAGTACTTGCATAACTTTCTGTAAAAGCAAGGTCTTTTGGGAAAAATAAAGCCATAGAGATAACTAAAATACCACAACCTGTTAAAATATGAGATAATTTTAAATCATCAGACTTTTGAAAGGTTGAGTTATTTTTCTCATGAAAATTAAAAGCAAAGGGATTAGTTCTTTTCTTTACTTTTATACGATTAACTTTATTATGTCTTTTAGAATGTTTAGTTTTATTTACATAAGCTTGCTGAGCTTGTGGATTATTTCTTATCTCTTGAAGTTCTCTAAAGACATCTGATAAGTTTCTGTTATCATTATTTCCAAAAGAATTATTATTATCTAACATAACTTTACTCTCTTTCCTATAAAATAATACACATTTATTATATAATAACAAACAAAAGTTGTCCATAGTTTTTTAGAAAAAAGATGGTTTTAGAAAAAATTGCTATTTTCCTTGCAAAATTTCAAAAATGGTATATAATATATGTGTACATAAATAATAAAAAGGAAGATAAAAAGTGGAATTAGAAGAATTAGAAAAAAGTATTGGTTATACATTTAAAAATAAAGAATTATTAAAAAAAGCTTTAAGGCATAAATCTTATGCAAATGAAAGAAATTTAGAAAGTAATGAAAAATTAGAATTTTTAGGTGACAGTATATTAGAATTTTTAAGTAGTAAATATATTTATGAAAATTATAAATATTTAACAGAAGGAGAAATGACTAAAGTTAGAGCAACAGTAGTGTGTGGAAAAAGTTTATCTAAAATAGCAAGATTGCATAATTTTAGTGATTTCTTATATTTAGGAAAATCAGAACAAAAAACAAGTGGAGCAAATAGACCTGCAATTTTAGAAGATAGTGTAGAGGCAATAATTGCAGCAATATATTTAGATGGAGGACTAGAACAAGTAGAAAAATTTATTGTAGAAAACTTAAAAGAAGAAATAAGTAAAGCAACAAAACATGTAGGAGATAAAGATTATAAAACAGTACTACAAGAAAAACTACAAGAACATGGAGACGTGAAAATAGAATATAAAACAATAGGAGAAAGCGGACCAGACCATGATAAAATGTTTATTGTAGAGGTAGAAGTAAATGGAAAATTTTTAGCAAAAGGAAAGGGGAAAAGTAAAAAAGAAGCACAAATGCAGGCAGCCAAAAAAGCGTTAGAAAATTTAAATTAGAAAAGAGGTAATCTATGGAAAAGCAATACATAATCCCAATATTTGTACCACATTTAGGATGTCCGAATGATTGTATATTTTGTAATCAAAAATCTATAAGTGGTCAAAAAGGAGAGATGACAAAAGAAAAAGCAAAAGAAATAATAGATAATTACCTAAAAAGTATAAGAAAAGGGAAAGAAAATGCTAAAATAGAAATAGCATTTTTTGGAGGAAGTTTTACAGCAATTAAAGAAGAAAAACAAGAAGAGTTGCTACAGGTAGCGGATGAGTATGTAAAATCTGGAGAAGTAGAAAGTATTAGAATATCAACAAGACCTGATGCTATAAATAAAGAAATATTAAAAAGACTTAAAAAATATGGAGTAAAAACAATAGAACTTGGTGTGCAATCAGCTAATAATTATATATTAAATGCAATAAACAGGGGACATACTTTTGAAGATGTAAAAAGAGCTTCCAAAATGATTAGATGGTATGGGTTTAAACTTGGACATCAAATGATGGTGGGCTTACCAGAAAGTACAAGGTTAGATGAAATAAATACAGCAAAACAATTAATAAAATTAAAACCTAAAATGGTAAGAATTTATCCGACATTAGTAATAAAAAATACAAAATTAGAAAAAGAATATGAAGAAGGAAAATATAAGCCATTATCTGTTGTTCAAACTGTAGAAATTTGTAAAGACTTAGTTAGAATGTTTTCAGATAAAAAAATAGATATTATAAGAGTAGGATTGCAGACAACAGATGAAATATCAGAACCTGGAAATAAAAATAGTGAAGTAGTTGCAGGACCATTCCATCCAGCTTTAAGGCAATTAGTTGAATCAGCTATGTGGTATGATGCAATAGTTGCAAAAATTAAAAAATTAAATGTTAAAGTAAAAGAAGTAGAGGTAACTGTAAATCCAATCGACGCAAATAATGTAATTGGACACAAAAAAGAAAACGTTATAAAATTAAAAGACACTTATGATGTGGATTTAGTTTTAAAACAAGATAAAAAAATAAAACAAGGAAAATCAAAAATAGAAGTTACAAAAACTTATACAGATTAAAAATGCTGTTTTTTGGGACGGGGTAAAAAAACAGCAATACTTATAGTTATAAATAATACAATAAAAAGAAACTGAAAAAAAGAATAAATCACCTATATTTTACTAATAATAAAATAAAGGTGATTTTAAGTTATGAATAATAGAAGAAAATTGATAATAAAAGAGATTATTTTAGAAATATTAGGAAGTATAATAGGTGCATTAATTATGGCTATTGGAATAGCTTTGTTTTTACTTCCTAATCAATTATCATCAGGTGGAGTTGCAGGTATTGCAACAATTACTTATTATTTGTTAAATATTCCAATGGGTATGATGATATTGATAATAAATATACCTTTATTTATACTTGCTATTTTTAAAATAGGGAAATACTTTTTTGTAAAAACTTTAGTTGGTACAGCTAGTTTATCTTTTTTTATTGATATTTTAGATAAATTAGAGCCTTTGACTAATGATAGATTTTTAGCTTGTGTTTATGGAGGTATTATTTTAGGTATTGGAACTGCCATACTTTTAAAGTCAAATTCTTCTACTGGAGGAAGTGACCTTGTTAGTTATCTTGCCAAAAAATATAAACCAACTCTTCAGTCTGGAAATATTATTGTTATTATTGATATTATAATTGTTACTTTAAATATGATTTTTTTTAGAGAAATAGAGATTGGTTTATATTCTGCTATTGCAATTTATCTTATGGGAAAGGTTATTGATATTCTTTTTGAGGGTATTGATTTTACGAAATTAATTATTATTATTTCTGATAAGAGTGAGGAAATTTATAGTGGGATAAAAGAAAAGATAGAAAGAGGTACAACTGGGCTTTATGGGAAAGGAATGTATACTGATAAAGAGAAACTTGTGCTTATGTGTGTTGCTCCAAGAAGAGAGGTTTCACGAATTAAAATTATTTCAAGAAGAATTGACCCTCATAGTTTTATTATTATTACAAATTCAAGAGAGGTTGTTGGTCAAGGCTTTAAACGATAGGGACGTTTCCTTTGCACACATAAATGTCGCATTTGGGACAGACCTTGCAGGGAAAAGGAGCAAATTTTTAGATTTAAAGCTTCGCTTTACCGGTGGTTTTTCTACCCTTTTTATTCCCTACGAAAAACCACCTAATCTAAAAATTTACTTTAAACTTCGTTCTTTTATATTTAAATAAAAAATTTAAAATAGCTTTATGCTTCTCTTCTCCAATAAAATAAATATTGTTGTGCTAACCCTGCTAAATTACCGAATTTTTCTTTTGCTATTTTTTCTATTTGTTTTTTGCTTACTTTTGTTTCATCTTCGTTTTTTATGTATAAGTCGTTCATTACTCTTCTTACCCATACGTCTATTGGAAATACTTCAAATCTTTTTAAATCTGAAAATAGTAGTATACAGTCAGCAACTTTAGGTCCAACTCCTGCTAATGTTAAAAGTGTTTCTCTTACTTCAATTGTGTTCGGGTTATTTCGTAAGTCATCTAAATTTACTTTGTTTTCTAATATCATTTTAGTTGTTTCATACAATCTAATGTCTCTAAAACCTAAACCTAATTCTCTATATTTTTCTACACTTACATCTTTTAATTCTTCAGCTGTTGGAAATGTATAATATTTTTTCCCATTATAAGCTATTTCTTTTCCATAGTTTTTAGATAATCTTTCTATTATACCTTTTATTCTTGGTATGTTATTATTTGCAGATATTATAAAAGATATTATTGTTTCCCATAAGTCTTGATTTAATATTCTAATTCCACTTCCATATTTTATACTTTCTTCCATAAAAGAATCTATTTTACTTAATATTTCTTTTATTTTTTTATAATCTCTTTTTAAATCAAAGTAATCTTCTACAATTTCTTTTATATCTCCATTACATATTCCTTTAAATGTTATTTTATTTTCTTGTTTTTTTACATTAAGGACATTTCCTTTAAAAACACCTGTATAACTTCCGTCTTCTTCTATATTCCACCTAAAACATTGCCCACAGTCAAATATATCTTTTAATTCAAATGAGTCTATATTTTCTATTTCGTATATTTGTTCTTTCATTATTATCACCAGTTTTATTTTACAATATTTATAGAAGTTTTTCAATAACAAAAGAAATGTTATTATTATAAAGTTGTTAAGAAGTAAAAAAATCATATGAAAAGTATGGAAAATTTTATCATATGAGTTAAATAATCTGGGGAAAAAATAGACATAAAAATTTTAAAAATCTATAGAAAAACAAAAGCACTAAGTAT
>CALXFB010000049.1 GCA_944387475.1 uncultured Clostridia bacterium | reverse complement strand
GAGCATTAAATATATTAAGGAAATATATAAAAGAAGTCTTTAGTCCAAACCTAGAAATAGCGATGGATAAGGCCAAAAAACAACGACCATTAAAGAAAAGGGTTGCCTAAAATTATTTTAGGTGGAAACTTAAAAACAACGTCTTTATAAAGAACTTAGCACTATTTAATTAAAATAGTGCTAGGGGCGGAAATTCTAATTTCCGTTTTGTTCTCAGAATATTATTGAAAGAATAACTAATTATCTATATAATTATTGTAAATTATATAGAATTTAGGTGATGATATGAGAAAATTAAATTTAATAGTTGTATTTAATGAAGGTTTAGATAAGTCATTATTTTGTATTAGAGCAAAAGAACCATATAAGGGAATGTATAATTTTGTAGGAGGAAAAGTAGAAGAAGGAGAAACAAATGATGAGGCAGCATATAGAGAGTTATTCGAAGAAACAGGTATAAGTAAAAAGAATATAGAATTAGACCATTTTATGGATTTAAATTACTTTAAATATGGAAACAACTTACAAGTGTATTATGGAATATTAAAACATGAAGTAGAGTTAAAAGAAGAAAAAAATAAATTACAATGGGTAAATATAGATAATGGCTTATTGGATATAAAAAAATTTGCAGGGAATTATAATATTATACATATAATAACACAAATTAAGTCCTATTTAAAAAATGGAGTTGGAATTGATAAATATTAGAATTGTGATATATCAATAGTATAGCTAATGGGTGATATAATGAGTGAAGAAATATATACAATTGAAGAAATAAGAAATATGTTAGAGGAATTATTAAAAGATAAACCTGTATATCAAGTAATACTATTTGGCTCTTATGCAAAACATAAAGCAACAAAAGAAAGTGATGTGGATTTAATAATAGATACAAATTCAAAATTAAAAGGATTTGCACTATTAAAATTAATAAGTCAAATAGAAGAAAAATTAGATAAAAATATTGATGGATTTGAAAAATATGAAATAATAGAAAATTCATAAATTGATAAAGAAATAAAAGAAACAGGAGAGCTTGTATATGAAAAGTTGAAATAGTGTTGAATGAAATAGATAATAAAAATAGATAAAATAAGTATTATTTTCCAAGAACAAGCATACAATTAAAATAGCTTGAACTTGGAGGTTTTTTTATGTTTTTAGTATTTAATAAACAAAAAATAGTAACATATTTTGTATCAGTACTAGCAGTATTAGTTTTGTTCTTTGTAGCAGGAAATATAAAAGAAGAAAAAGTAGTAGAGACAGTATCAGGAAGTGAAAAGTTGCTTCCAATATATAATGTAGAAACAGATGAAAAAAAAGTAGCATTTACAATGAATTGTGCATGGAATGCAGATGATATAGATAGTATATTAGAAACATTAGAAAAAAATAATGTAAAAATAACATTTTTTATGGTAGGAGAATGGATAGATAAATATCAGGAAGCGGCTAAGAAAATATATGAGGCAGGGCATGAAATAGCAAACCATAGTGATACACATAAACATGTAAACAATTTAAGCTATGAAGAAAATGTAGAAGAAATAAAAAAAGCAAATGAGAAGATAAAAAATATAACAGGAAAAGAAAACATATTATATAGAGCACCTTATGGCGAATATAATAATACAGTAGTAAAAGCAGCAAAAGAAAATGGGTATATACCAATACAGTGGAACTTAGACACATTAGATTATACAGGATTAACAGGAGAAGAAATGTGGAAAAGATTAGACAAAAAATTAAAAAATGGAGATATAATACTTAGCCATAATGGAACAGCTCACACAGCAGATAGTTTAGATATGCTAATAAAAAATATAAAGAAAAAAGGATTTGAAATAGTAAAAGTATCAGACTTAATATATGAAGACAATTATAAAATAAATATAAATGGAACACAAATAAAAAATAAATAATTAAACATGTATAAAAATGGAAAAATTGGGAATTATAAAAATATAAATATAATAAGGGGTTTAAAAATGACTTTTATTGGAATGGTATCAGATTATAAAAGTTTTGAAAATGTGAAAGAAGTTTTAAAAAAGAATAAAAATAATGATTTTAATTTAATTCATATATGTAAAAAAAGTATTAGTAATATAAAAAATATAAAATTTGAAATAATAGTAATAGATGGTAATTTATGTGAATTTAAAGAAGAGATGCTATTAATAGAAAAAATTTGTGCAAATGCTAAATTCGTTGTTATAAATTCAGACATCAATATGAAAATACCTGAATTTATAAAAAATGAAAAAATAATAACATATGGATTAAATCAAAGAGCAACAGTAACAATATCAAGCATTACGGAAAGTAGTATATTAATATATTTACAAGAAAAATTAGAAAATGTAAAAGGAAAGACAATAGATATAGGAGAAAAAAGAGTAGAGATAGATGGAAAAAACAGGTTAAAAACATATGAAATTTTAATAATATATATTATATTTTTAATAAAATCTAAACCCATAATAAAGCAAATGATGGAAAAGTCTAACTTTTTTGAAAAAAATTAACTTTTTATGTAGACAAAACCAAAAAAATGGTGTATAATAAAAAATGTAAGTTGAAATCTTAAGGAAAAATATACAATTGATAAATTAATAAAAAAATAGGAGGAAAGCAAATTGAACACAAATTATTTAGAAAACAACTATTTAACATTAGTTGGAAAAGTTACAGGAGAAAAGAAATTTAGTCATGAAATTTATGGAGAAAGTTTCTATGTATTTAACTTGGAAATACCAAGATTAAGTGGAAATAGCGACATAATCCCAATAACAGTTTCAGAAAGACTAATAAAAGAAGATACATTAAATGAAGGAAAAAAACTATTAATAAAAGGTCAATTTAGATCATATAATAGTTACGAAAATGAAAAAAATAGACTTATCTTAACAGTATTTGCAAAAGATATTGTAGAAGTAGAAGAAAAAGAAGAAGAGCAAGAAAATGAAATGGTAATAAAAGACACTATAACAAATGAAGTAGTGCTTGTTGGTTATATATGTAAAAAACCAATATATAGACAAACACCATTCGGACGTGAAATATCAGACCTTTTACTTGCAGTAAATAGAGCATATAATAAATCAGACTATATACCATGTATAGCATGGGGAAGAAATGCAAGATTTTGTCAAGAACTTGAAGTAGGAACAGAAGTAAAAGTAGTAGGAAGAGTTCAATCAAGAAATTATGAGAAAAAACACGAAGACGGAACAGTAGAAACAAGAGTAGCATATGAAGTCTCAGTTGGAAGTTTAGAAGTAATTAATGAAAATGAAGATAAAAAAGAAGAAATTACAGAAAACCAAGAAGCTGTTTAATATAGAGAATAATATAAAATAAAAGTTTCAAAAAGCTAGTTTTTTGGAACTTTTTCTGTTATAATAAAAAACAGAAAAAATGCAAAAAGGAGACCAATATGGAAAAACAATTAATAAAAAATAAAGACGAAAAAGAATTAAAAAACAAAAAAAATAAGTTAAAATCAAGTATAAAATTCACAATAATGGCAGTTATATTAATTGCTATATTTTGTATAGCAATAACACCAGTAACACTTCAAAACGATACTTTTTATACAATAAAAATAGGAGAACACATTGTACAAGCTGGAATAGATATGCAAGATCCATTTTCATGGCATGAAGGGTTACCATACACATATCCACACTGGTTATATGATTTATTAACATATTTAATATATAATACATTCGGAATGACAGGAATATATGTAGTAACATGTATATTAAGTGTAATATTGGGACTATCAGTATATAGAGTAAATAGGAAATTGTGTAAAAATCAAGTAATATCATTTCTAATAACAATAGGAGTAATGTATTTAATAAGAGGATATATAACAGCAAGAGCACAACTTGTTACATTTATATTATTTGTATGGACAATCTATTTTATAGAAAAATTTTTAGAAACAAAGAAAAAAAGATATGCAGTAGGATTAATTATAATACCAATATTAATTGCAAATATGCATGCAGCAGTATTTCCATTCTATTTTGTATTATATTTACCATATATAGCAGAATATATAATAGCATGTGTATCAGAACATATAATATATAGAAAAGGTGAAATAAATTTATTAAAACTAAAAATAAAACTATTATCTAAAAAACCAGGAAATGAAGAAAAAGTAGAAAAACTAAAAGAAGAATTAAAAATATTATTAGAAAAAGTAGATAAAGTAAAAGTAAAAAGAACAAAAGAATTACAAAACCCATATAAATTAAAATTAAAAAAGAAAAAAGCAACAAAATGGCTAATTTTAATATTTGTAATATGCTTATTTACAGGACTATTAACACCAATAGGAGACACACCATATACGTATTTATTTAAAACAATGGAAGGAAATACAACACAAAATATAAATGAACATTTACCAATGACACTTTCAAATGATACAGAAGTAATGTGTACATTAATAATATTTTTAGCAATAATGATATTTACAAAAGTAAAAATAAGATTAGGTGACTTATTTATGCTAGGTGGACTATGTTATCTAATGTTATTTACAAAAAGACAAGTAACAATGTTTGCACTTATATGTTCTCTTATATTAAATAGAATGATTGTAGACTTAATAAAAGTTTATACAAAACAAGATGTAGAAATAATAGTAGAAAAAATAACAAAAGTAATACCAATAATTATAATGTCAGTATTAATGATAGGATTTAGCTATAATGAAGTAAAAGACAAATTTGATGACAAATTTATAGATGAATCAACATATCCAGTACAAGCATGTGACTATATATTAGAAAATATAGATTTAGGAAAAGCAAGATTTTATAATGAATATAATTATGGAAGTTATCTATTATTTAGAGGAATACCAGTATTTATAGACTCAAGAGCAGACTTATATGCACCAGAATTTAATGGTAAAAAAGATGATATATTTATAGATTTTATAAATACATCAAATATAGGAGAATTTTACGAAGACACATTTGAAAAGTATAATATTACACATGTAATTTGTTATGAAAATTCTAAAATGAATATGATAATAGAAAAAACAAATGACCCACATTATAAGCAATTATATAAAGATGATTATTTTGTAGTTTATGAAAGGTTGCAAAATGGAACAGAAGAGGTAATAGAATAAAATAAATGGAAAGAGAAAAATAAAAAATAGAATTAACAATATTTGATAAAAAATAAAAAAGAGGAGAAATCAGACTTTGGAAAAATATATTGTAAAAAAAGAAGATGAAGGAATTAGAATAGACAGTTACTTGGCAAAAGAAAATGAAAATTTATCAAGAGTAGCAATTCAAAGATTAATAAAGGAAGAAAAAATACTAGTAAATAATAAAAAGGTTAAATCTTCATATAAAATTGTTGAAAATGATATTATAACACTAAAAGAAGAAAAACCAGAAGAAATAGAAATAAAAGCACAAGATATACCAATAGAAATTTTATATGAAGATGATGATATTATAGTTGTAAATAAACCAAAAGGAATGGTAGTACATCCGGGAAATCGGAAATCCAGATGGAACTTTGGTAAATTGTTTAATGAATATTTGTAAAGAGAGTTTATCAGGAATAGGTGGTAAAATAAGGCCAGGAATAGTGCATAGATTAGATAAAGACACATCAGGAGTTATTGTAGTTGCTAAAAATGATAAAGCACATATTAATTTAAGCAATCAAATAAAAAACCATGAGGTGGAAAAAACATATATTGCATTAGTAAGAGGAATAGTAAAAGAAAATGAGGCTACAATTAATATGCCTATTGGAAGAAGCAAAACAGATAGAAAAAAGATGACAGTTAGAGAAGATGGAAAAAATGCTATAACAAATTTTAAGGTTTTGGAGAGATTTTATGAGGATAATTGTACTTTATTAGAAGTAAAAATAGAAACTGGAAGAACACATCAAATAAGAGTACATTTAGCACATATAGGTCACCCAATAATTGGAGACTATGTATATTCAAATGGAAAAAATAAGTGGGGAATAAAAGGGCAATGTCTTCATGCTAAAAGTTTAAAATTTAGGCATCCTGTAACAGGTAAAGAAATGAAAATAGAAGCAGAATTGAGACAAACAGGGACGGAGAATTTTTGTCTCAAAAAGTAAAATATAGGAAAATGAGACAAAAATTCTCCGTCCCCTTTTGTCTCATCTGGTGGAGGAATGATGGAAGAAGAAAGATTACAAAAATATTTAGCAAATTGCGGGATTACTTCAAGAAGAAAAGCAGAAGAGTTAATTTTAAACGGAAAAGTAAGTGTAAATGGAAAAATTGTAACAGAGTTAGGAACAAAAGTAAAACCAGGTGTGGATAAGATTTTCTATAATGGAAAAGAGGTAAGAGAAGAAGAAAATTATGTTTATATTCTTTTAAATAAGCCAATTGGATATGTAACAACTGCAAATGACCAGTTTAAAAGAGATACTGTTTTAGATTTAGTTAAGGTAAGAGAAAGAATAGTTCCTTGCCGGAAGGCTTGATATGTATACTTCAGGAGCCTTGATTTTATCAAATGATGGAAATTTTATATATAAAGTAACACATCCAAAACATGAAATTGAGAAAACTTATACTGTTACAATAAAAGGTGTTGTAAAAGATGAAGAAGTGGAAAAGCTAAAAAATGGAGTTGAAATAGAAGATTATATTACAAAACCAGCTAAAGTTAAAATTTTGAAAGTTGATAAAGATAAAAATCAGTCAAGATTAGAAATTACTATTCATGAAGGTAAAAATAGACAAGTAAGAAAAATGTGTGAAGCTGTAAATCATAAAGTTTTAGCTCTTCATAGAAGCAAGATTGCTGGAATTGGTGTAAAAGATTTAGCTTTAGGAAAATGGAGATATTTAACTAAAAAAGAAATAGATAAAATTTTAAGTTAAACATTGAAAAAAGATCGTATTATATATATAATAAAATAAACATAAGATAAAGGAGAAATACAAATGAATACATTAAAATTTGAACCAGAAGGTTGGGAAAATGAAATTACAAAATTAGATAGAAGTAATTGGAAAAGTTATAAAGAAAGCAATGAAATTTTACAAGGACTAGTAAGCAACTGTGATGATAATTATAATTTATATATAAAATTTGAAGATGGTTTAGTTGGAAAAATTCCACGCAGTGAGATAGAAGCAATAAAAACAGAAAATGACGGACTTCCAAAAACCAATTTGTGTAGTGGAAAGGTCCATAAATTTGTACAATTTAAGATTAAAGATATAGAAAACGATGAACTTATTTTATCAAGGAAAGAAGTTCAAAAAGAAGCAATAAATTGGATAAAAAATGATTTAGAAATTGGCCAAAAAGTAGATGGAATAGTAAAAAATATAAAGCCATATGGAGCTTTTATAGAAATTGGTGGAGGCATTGTTGGATTAGTTCATATTGAAGATTTATCTGTTGCAAGAATAAAATCACCATATGAAAGAATAAAAATTGGACAAAAGCTTGAAATTGTGGTAAAATCTATAAACAGAGAGCAAGGAAAAGTAATTTTATCTTATAAAGAAATATTAGGTTCTTGGGAAGAAAATGCATCTAAATTTACAGTAGGAACTAAAGTTAAAGGTAAAGTAAGAGAGACAGAAAAAAATAAAAATGGTATTTTTATTGAGCTTACACCTAATTTAGTTGGAATGGCTGAATATAAAGATGGATTAGAATATGGGCAAGATATAGATGTTTATATTAAGAAAATAGATTATGATAAGAAAAAAGTAAAATTACTTATTGTTTAGTACAAGGAGGAGTAAAGATGGTTGAAGATGAAGAAATAAAAACTAAAGTATCACCATTTGCAATAAGAGAAGGAGAAATAAAAACATTTGATGGAAAAGATGGTTATGTTTCAATGAATCAAATAGTTCATAAAATAAATATCGGACATATTAATGACATTCATTTTGCTATTTTAGATTTAGTAAATGAATTTGAGTTTATAACGTCAAGACAAATATATCAAATGCTTGAGATAAAAGGAATTGACTTAAAGTCTCAAGATAAATTAAATAATAAATTAGAGCAACTAGTGAAATCAAAGATTTTAACAAGATATTATTTTAATTCAGAAGAAGGTAAAGGTATTTATCGTATTTATTGTATGGAGAAAATGGGAAAATACTTACTTACTTCACAAGAAAAAGAATGTAAGTGGCAACCATCTGATAATACAAAGCCTGTTGCTATGATAAAGAAAAGATTAGCAGGAAACCAAGTTTTAATTGCTTATTTAAGAAAAGTAAAAGCATTTGATAATTTTACTGTAAAACCAGCAATTACAGCTAAAGTATCAGGAAAAGTTTTTAAAGCATCTGGTGGTAGTGTAAAACTTACTAAAAATAAAAAATCGATAGAATTTGTATTTGAAGTGATAAGAAGAGAACAAGATTGGCAAAATAAACTTGTTGAAAAGATGAGATTATATAAAGATTTCTATGAAAACTTTTTAACAGGAGATTCAGGTTTTTCAAATATGCCTCAACTTATTTTGGTATGTGAAGATGAAAGACATATGGCAGAGACTTTTAAAGAAATTGTTACAAATCAAGTGGAAATACCACAAATTAAATTATATTTCACAACAGATTTGAGACAAAATGAAGAAACTCTTGAAAATACTTTAGTAGAATTTAAGCTAGTAGATGGTAAATACAAGAAAGAAAATGTAGAACTAAAATTACTTGGTATGTAAACAATAAAGCTGTTTTTTGGGACGGGGTCAAAAAACAGCTTTATTGGATTAAAATAGTATCGGTTTTGTAATCTGTTGTCTGGAAATATTAGTTATATAATTGGAATTGTACAATATCAATTTTACATAGACAAAGAAAAAGTTGATATTAGTTCGGCTAAAACTAATACCAACAACAATTCTGGTACTTCATCCAATGAGTGAGGGAAACCTCGCTCTTTTTATATGGAAATAATCTTCCGGCTATGCCGGTAGTAAAGCAGGCTTTAGCTATGTAGTAGACAAAACTCCCTTCAT
>CALXFB010000048.1 GCA_944387475.1 uncultured Clostridia bacterium | reverse complement strand
AAAAATAAACATAGAGTATTAATGAGAAAATAAAAAGATAAAAACTAAGAATAGAAATATTCTTGGTTTTTTCTTTTGTTATAAGTTCAAATAAAAATAAAAATTCTCTGATTAGTGAATAAAAATTTTCTTTACATTTAAAATATCATATGGTATAATTTTCTCATAATAACAAAAGAGGTGAAGATTTTGAATCAAATATTAAGTGTAGAACCACCAAAACCAAAAAAAGAAAACAAGCAAAATAAACAAAATAAACAAGTAAATTATATGCAATATAATAATAGTAAAAATAATGGAGGAAGAATAGAAATTGAAAAAATAACGAAATTTTTTGCTATTATACTTATTATTTTTGGAATAATAATGATAGGTAGTGGCTCATATTCGATGTATCAAGGAACAAAAGTGGATACAACCGATATAAAACCAACAATATCAGTACAGGAAATTTCTGAAACAGAATTAAAAATTCAAATAACACATACAAGCACATTACAAAAAGCAACATACAATTGGACAGGAGAAGAACCAACAGAGCTTAATGCAGCAGGAAAAAGAAATGTAGAACAAACAATAGAGATTCCAACAGGAGAAAATACTTTAAATATTTATGCTCTTGATGGAAATGGAAAAGAAACAAATTATTCAAAAATGTATTCAAGACAAGGAGATATAAATATTGATTTTTCAGTAGATGGTGCAAATTTAATAGTTACAGCATCAGGAGTTAATGAATTATCATATATGACATATAGATGGGATGAAGAAGAAGAGCAAAGAATAGATATAAATGCATTGGAAACAGAACAAACAATAGAAATACCACAAGGACAACATACTATAACAGTATCAGTAGTAGATGTCAATAATACAATGGAAACAAAAGATCAAGAAGTAAAAGGAGTTATGAAGCCAACTTTAAATATAGGAAGAACAGAAACAAATTTTGTAATAACAGCATCAGATAGTGAAGGACTTACAAGAATGGAAGTTAGAATAGATCAAGATGAAAATCAAAAATTCTCAATTGATTTAGAAAGATTATATCCTAATGTAGATGATAGGAAAGAATTCACATATGATGGTTTCCAATTACATGATGGAGCAAATACATTAGAAGTAACAGTTTATAATGTAAATGGGGTAAGTGAAACAGCCGCGGTGTTAGTAAATAAATAATATTTAAGCCTCCTAAAAAAGGAGGCTTAAAAAAAGGAGTAAATATGATAGAACAGTTCTTTTGGTTTTTTACGTATTTTTTGCTTTATTCATTTTTAGGTTGGGTTATGGAATCAATATTTAGGTCAATAATTGAACAAAAAATAATAAACACAGGTTTTTTAAAAGGGCCTATTTGTCCAATATATGGAATAGGAGCTTTTATAATGGCATTTATTTTAAACAGATTATCTAATAATATAATTATTTTATTTTTTGCTTCAATGATTATATTAACAATATGGGAATATGTAGTAGGAGTGTTTTTAGAAAAAACATTTCATACAAAATATTGGGATTATTCAGACCATAAAATAAATTTTAAAGGAAGGATATGTTTATCAAATTCAATTTATTGGGGAATATTAGGGGTTATATTTGTAAAATATATTCATCCTTTTATGAAAGAAATTATAAGTAAAATTGATGTTAATCTATTATATTTTGTAGTAACAATTTCAGGTATAGTATTTTTAGTAGATGTAATAACAAGTATTGTTAAGTTAAAGAATATAAAACCAGCATTAGTAAAAATAGAAGAATTGAACAATGAAATAAAAGAAAAATTAAAAGAAATAAAATCAATAAGAAGCGAAAAAGAAACAGAGAAACTTGATATTATAGAAAATATACAAAGAATTGTAAACGAATTAAATGAAAAAAGAAATAAAACAATCTTACGTTTATATAAAAATATATACAGACTAAAGAAAGCATTCCCAGCTATTGATACTGAAGAAATTAGAGAAGTTTTAAATAGAAAAATAGAGCTAAAAAATTTAGTTAGGAATAAAAATGATAAAAATCAACAAAAAAATACTTGAAAAATATAGATATGTATGTATATAATAAAATCAAATAGATAAAGGGGTAAGAAAAATGGTACAAGAGATATATATAATAGATGATGATGATTCTTCGATAGTAATATTTAGAGAATTATTTAAAAATGATCCAGAATATAAATTTATAAGTGTAAAAACAGGGCAAATTGATATAGCTCTAAAAAACATACCATCTTTAATTGTTATAAATGAAGATGCAATAAATAGAGATGTTATTAATTTATGTAGGAAAATTAGAAAAGACGAAGATAATACTATAACTCCAGTAATTGTAGTTTCATCAAAAGGGAGCAAAGAGCATAGAGTAAGAATTTTAAGAGAGTCAGTAGAATATTTTATAAAAAAACCTGTTGATGAAGAATATTTGTATTATACTGTAAAAAATCTAAATAGACTTTTATCAAGCAATAGAAGAGTAAGTCCATTAACGGGTCTTCCAGGAAATGTACAAATACATGCAGAATTAAAGAAAAGGATAGTAAGAGGAGAACCTTTTTCAGTATTGTATTTAGATTTAGATAATTTTAAAGCTTATAATGATGTATATGGATTTTTAAAAGGAGATCAAATAATAGAATTTACAGCAGAAACAATAGTAAATTTAGTACATAGCAATGAATTAGAAAATACATTTGTAGGTCATATTGGTGGAGATGATTTTGTAGCAATAGTTCCAGGTACTAATTGTGAAAAATTATGCCAAAATATAATTTCATATTTTGATAATAATGTATCAAAATATTTTACAGATGAAGATATAGAAAGAGGATATATAGAAGTTGCAAATAGGAAAGGAATAATAGAACAATTCCCACTTACATCTTTATCAATAGGAGTGGTTGTTGCAGATAAAGGTAGATTTCATAATATATTGGAAATAGGAGAAATAGGTGCACAAGTAAAACATGCTGCAAAATCTGTTATGGGTAGTAGTTATGCAATAGATAAAAGAAGATAAAAGAAGATAAAAGAAGATAAAAAGTAAAAAGATTTTAGTAAAAGCTAAAGTCTTTTATTTTGCTGAAATCAAGAATAAAAACTTGACAAATACATAAAATAGTATTAAAATATAAATGAATTTGCAAATAAGTTGCAAAATAAAAGGAGAATAAAAATGCTATTAGAATTTAAAATAAAAAATTTTAAATCTTTTAAAGAAGAAACAAGTTTTAAAATGATACCAGCACCTAAAATAAAGGATTTAGAATATAGTTTAATAAACAAAAAGGTTAAAGGTAATATAATAAAAGCATTACCAGTAGCAGTTATATATGGTCCTAATGCATCAGGTAAAACAAATATAATTTCTGCAATGGATGTTTTTAGATCAATTATACTAAAAGGAAATATTAAAAATAATGAAGCCTATACAACACCTAATACTGCAGTAGATAGATTAGAACTTATTCCTAATATTGAAAGTAAAGAAAATGAAACTGTAGATTTTTATATAAAATTTACAACAAAAAAATTATTAATAGAAATTGACTTAAAAATTGGATTAGGAAAGTTTTTACAAGAAGAGTATTCAAGAAGTATATTAAATGAGAAATTAAAAATAAATAATCAAGAGATTTATAATAGAAATAGTAATATAGTAGAAATAGGAAAAATAAACGAAATATCTAAATATTTAATAAAATGTTTTTCTAAAGATGTTTTAGAAAAAATCTCAAATGTAAATTTAGATAAACAAGAGTTGTTTTTAAATGGGATATTTAAAACTTTATGCAGTAAAGAAATTTATGAAATAATAAATAATTGGTTCGAAAATGACTTTAAAATTGTATATAGATCAGATAAAATACAAAGTTTTCCAATAAGTGATGTAAAAGATAAAAGTAAAAAATATTTTGTAGACAAAATGTTAGATTTAGCAGGAAAAGACTTTGGGATTACATCAACTAATATTGCATATCCAATAAAAGAAGATAAGAATGATATAGAACCATTATCATTGATTAAATTGGAAAATGGAAAAGCAGGAGCTGTTATACCAGCTACAATATTTGAGTCTTTTGGAACAATTAGATTTTTGAATATTTTTCCAATGATAGTATCAACAATAAAAAATGGTGCTACTTTAGTTATGGATGAAATGGATGCATCTATACATCCA
The DNA here is from genome assembly GCA_944387475.1 of uncultured Clostridia bacterium. GTDB lineage: Bacteria > Bacillota > Clostridia > TANB77 > CAG-508 > CAG-269. The sequence continues at coordinate 5,831 of CALXFB010000048.1, read as the reverse complement.
ATGGCTATTATGAATATTATAAATATTTTTAATAACGATGAAATAAACAAAAATGGTGCACAATTAATATTTAATACACATAATCCTATATTTTTAAATAATAATTTATTAAGAAGAGATGAGATAAAATTTGTAGAAAAGAATGAAAAAGGAAGTGTGCATTATTCTTTATCAGATTTTGGAACAAGTGGAAAAGCAGGGGTAAGAAATACAGAAGATTATATGAAAAATTATTTTATTAGTAAATATGGAGCAATTGAAAATATTGACTTTTCAAATGTTTTTGAAGAATTAGAAAAGGAAGAGAACAAAGATGAGGAAGATTTGTAATCAATATTTCTTTTCAGTAGAAGGAGAGACAGAAGAATTATACCTAAAACATTTACAAAATCTGATAAATAGTGATGAAAATTTAGAATTCAAAGTTAAATTTGATATAAAAAGATGTAAGTGGATAAATAAAAGAGCTAAAAGGATTACTGCACCATATAAAGTTAGATGCTTTCATATATGTGATTATGAGAGTAATAGTGAAGAACATAAGAAAAATTTTCAAGAGATTTTAAAACAAATAAATGATGTGAAAAATATAAACAAAAATTTAAATTATACTTTAGGATATAGTAATTATACATTTGAGTTATGGATTATATTGCATAAAGTAAAATTATTTTCTTACAAAGGAAATAGAAAACAGTATTTAAAAGAAATAAATAATGCATATGGAGAAAAATTTAAATCTTTAGACCAATATAAAGAAGAAAAGAACTTTAAAAGAATTTTAAATAAAATACAATTAGAAGATGTAATATTTGCAGTAAAAAATGGAGAAGAAATAAGAAAAAGAAATGAAAGATCAAATAAGATAGTTAAAAAATCAGGAAGAATTTCATACTATGAAGAAAATCCGGATTTAACAATACATGAATGTATTAAAAAGATTTTAGATGATGTAGGGATAAAAGATTTTAGTAAAAGCTAAAGTCTTTTATTTTTTTGTTCTAAAATTAAAAGAGCCTTCATAAACTAATATAAGAAAAAGTTTAGGAGGTCTTTTTTATGGACAAGGTTAATTTATTAGAAGGTGTTCAGGAATTGACATTATATACAGGGACTTTTGGAAGAAAAAAGTGTACATGCTCATGTATTGGATGTACACAAGAAAGTTATGGGAAAAAACATAAAGATTATCAAGGAAAATTAGAAGATATAAAAGTAATAATAAAAAAACTACCTAATCTAAAAAACGCATACATATTGGGAAATCCAGACGTATCAGTAGATACGGAATTTTGTAATAAAGCAGCAAAAGAATTTATAAAAGCGGAGAAAAAGGTAATGTTTTCAACCTCAGGTTATGACGGATTAAATGTAGTAAAAAAGCTAACAGAAGGAATAGATGCTAAAGATATAAATTATATAAGCTATAGTATAGACACTATTGATAATAAGAAATTACAATATTTGAAAGGAAATAAAGATATTAATATAGAAGAGATAGATGAAGCTATAAAATATTGTTTAGATAAAAAAATAGTAGTAAAAATACAACCAACAATATGGGAAATAAATCAAAATGACTACAAAGAAATTATAGATAAATATTCTAATATGAAAATAGAATGGTTTACATTTCATGCTGGGAGTTTTGAAAGCTTGCAAGGAAGAGATATACCATTAAAACATGTAAACCCAAGAAAATGGATGGAAATAGTAAAAGAAATAAATAGAGAGGCAATAAGAAAGAATTTAAAAATAAAAGCTCCAAAAATATTTTTAGATAATAAAGAATTTGAAAAATATGAAAAGGAAAATAAAGTTTATTGTCAAAATGGAGGGAAAGGTCTTCAAATATGGATGCAAGAAGATGGATTAAAATCAACATTTTGTCCAGTTTTATCAGAAGTAATGCCTGAATTTACATTTGACTTAGAAAAAGATGCTCCTAAAATCTTAGATAATAAAAATAACAATTGCACAGTCTGCACAAAATGTTTAGATAATAATGTTAAAAATATGTCAGTTGGGAAAAGAGGAAAAGAGTTCTTAATAAATGAACAGATATTACATAATGTATGCCGTTACTATTCAGAAAAAAGAAGATATGGATAGGAGATTTTTATGAGAAATACAAAAGATATAAATATAAAAGATGTTATTTCAATTGCTAAATTTCGTAACAAAAATATTAATAAAAACAAAATAATAAGTGCATATGAATATGCATCTTTTATGCATAAAGACCAAAAGAGAAAGTCTGGAGAAGCATATATAATACATCCTTTAAATGTAGCATATATCTTAGCAGGGCTGGGCTTGGATACAACAACAATATGTGCTGCAATACTTCATGATGTTGTTGAGGACACACAAGCTACTTATGATGACATAAATAAGAAATTCGGAAAAGATGTAGCAGAAATAGTAGAAGGTGTTACAAAATTAAGTATTTTATTTAAAACAGTAGAAGAAAGACAGGCAGAAAATTATAAAAAAATGTTTATTGCTATGGAAAAAGATATTAGAGTTATAATATTAAAATTAGCAGATAGGCTTCATAATGTAAGGACTTTGGAGTATTTAAAAAGAGATAGACAAATTGCAATAAGTAAAGAAACAATTGAGCTATATGCACCAATTGCACATAAACTTGGTATGTATGATATGAAAATGAAATTACAAGATGGAGCTTTTAAATATTTATATCCAGAAGATTATAAGAATATAAAAACAGAACTAAAAGAAAGATTATATGAAAATTTAACATATCTTGAAAAGACAAGAAAAAGAATTATTTTAGAGTTAAATAGACAAAGAATATTTGCAAATGTAAAAATAGAGACAAAGCATCTATTTAATATATATAAAAAGATTATTGAGAAAAATATAAAAATAAATGAAATAAAAGATTTATTTTCAATAAAAATAGTGACAAAAGGAAAAGCAGAGTGTTATAGAATTCTTGGTATTTTAAATACTATATATAATATAATTCCTGGGAGTTTTAAAGATTATATAGCAACTCCAAGAAACAATATGTATCAAGCTATTCATGAAATTTTACTTGGAGAAAATCGGAGTTATGTTTGAAGCTCAGATATGCAGTTGTAATATGGAAAAAGTTTCGAAATATGGTATTACAAATTATTTTGCATATATGATGTATGATAAAGCAAAAATAAAAGAAGCTATATTTGAAGAAAATTTATCAGGGATAAAAGATAGTTTGGAATTAGAAAAGTTAATAGAAAATCCAAAAAAATTTTTAGAAATTTTAAAAGATGAAATTTTAGACGATGAAGTTTATGTTTTTACTCCTAAAGGGGATATAAAAGTTCTTCCAAAAAATTCTACTGCAATAGATTTTGCATATAACATTCATGATAAAATAGGAAATCATATAAAAAGATGTATTATAAATAGTGTTCCTATGCCATTTATTACAAAATTAGAAAATGGTGATATTGTAGAAATAGAGACTGGAAAAAAAGAAACAAATTTCCAAGAAGAGTGGTTAAAAGATGTAAAGACAGCTAAAGCTAAAACAAGAATGGTTAAGATTTTAAATAAAAATAAAAAAGATATTATAAAAGAAAAAGTTTTTAAGATTATTGCAAATGATAGAAAAAATCTTGCTTTAGAAGTTACTGATATATTTACTAAAAATAAAATTAATATAGAAAATTTAGAAGCAAATGTTTTTGAAAAAAGTGCTAATATAAAAGTTACCATACAAGCAAAACCTAATGATAATTTAGAAAGTATTGTGGAAAAGTTAGAAAATATTAAAGATGTAAAGGCTGTAAATATGGAGATTTAAAATTTTAAAATTAGTAAATTCAGTAAGAAATGCTATTGCAGAAATTATAGTAATTAATTATACAGAAAAAGTAGCATAAAAAGAGAGTATAAGCATATACATATTATAAGAGAGGTATGTATATGCTTATTATTAGTGAGAAAAGAATAAAAATTATATTAAGTTTAATATTAATATCAGTTTTTACATTTGCATGTAGTAATGTAAAAAATGAAAATAACAATGAAAATAAAACAGTTGAAACAACTGCTACACCTGTATCAGGAAAAACTGTTATATTAGATGCACGGGCATCGGAGTTCCTGATGAAGGGATTAGCTTACTGCATTAAGTAAAAGAATAAAAGTAACTATTCCTTTATAAATTAAAATAAATAGGTTATGGACTAAGTAAATTGATACTTGGTCTTTTTTGATAGGAGATGATGTGAAACAAAATGAACAAATCAGATTTAAAAGGATTATGGATGCCATCAGAAATATTGATAAATAACAAATTATCTGACAAGGAAAAAATAATATTATCTATGATTATATATTTAAGTAAAGATAAAGGATATTGTTTTGCAACTAACAATTATTTTTCTGATATTTTAAATGTAACAGTTGTAAGTGTATCAAGAATAATAAATTCTTTAAAGAAAAAGAACTATATAAAAGTAAATATGAATTATAAATCAAATTCAAAAGAAATAGAAAATAGACAAATAATACCTTTAAAAGAAGTTATGGACAAGTATTATCAAATTTGTGGATACGCTATTAACAAAAATGATAAAACGAATTATCAAAATTGTAAAATACCTATTAAAACAAATGATAAAGATATAAAAAGAAATATAAAAAATAAAAAGTATATAGGTAGAGAATATTCAGAAGAATTTTTAAATGGACTATATGCAAATTTAGATACAAACTTGTAATTGTAACAAGTATATGTGCTATTAGGAATTTATATTACCTAATAGCACATAAAAATTGTACACAAATTTCTTACAAAATTTGGCACACGAACAAAGACGCGACATATAAGTAATCTAAAATGATAGGATATTTTAATCATGTCGCTTTTGTTCTGTTTGACTTTATTTTAGGCAAGCTTCCCATTTGTAATACAAATGGACTTGAAACTAGAGATTAGTGATGAATAATTGGGAGAACCCAAACCCCATAAAAGGAAAGGATAGGTTAATTATGGTAGAGAAAAAACAAAATAAAAATAGACATTTTAATTTTAGAGTAAATGAAAAAGAGTATAACAAAATAAAGAGTAAAATAGAAAAGTCAAAATTAAATACTAGCGAATATTTATTAAGAACTGCAATGGATAAAGACATTATAGTTATAGATGGATTAGAAGAAATAATAATGCAATTAAGGAAAATAGGAAATAACATAAATCAATTAACTAAATTATGCAATCAAGGAAGATTAACAAATATAAACTTAGAGGATGTAAAAAAGGAGATGAAGTCTATTTGGCAATTATTAAATTTACTAATTCAAAAGCAGAGTTAAAAACAATAATAGATTATGTTACAAGGACAGATAAAACAAATGCAAATTTAATAACAGGAAAAGATTGTGTTGCTAATAGTTGTTTGGAAGAAATGAAAACAGTTAAAGAATTTTATAATAAAAATGGAGGAAGGCAATATATACATATTGTTCAATCGTTTAGTTCAAAAGATGTTTTAGATTTTCAAAAAGCACATGAAATAGGAATAAAATTTGCAAACTATTTTCAAGGTTTCCAAGTATTAGTTGCAACACATACTGATAGAGAGCATATACATAATCATTTGATTATAAATTCTGTTAATTTTGAAAATGGAAAGAAATTTAATCAATCAAAAAATGATATGCAGAAAGTAAAAGATTATTCCGATAAACTCTGTAAAGGAGAGGGATTAGAAATAATAGAAAAGAAAAAGCATCAAGGAATATATAATAAAAATGAATATCAAGTAGCATTAAAAGGACAAAGTTGGAAAATGAAATTAGCAAATGCC
>CALXFB010000047.1 GCA_944387475.1 uncultured Clostridia bacterium | reverse complement strand
TTGAGGCACTGCTTGTAACAAAGCCTTTTAGGCGTTATGAGTAAAATACCCCCGGCTAAGCCGGGGGATTTTTATTTGTAAAAATTTTTAAAAAAATATATTGACATTTATTTTAAACTGTTATATTATAATCACAACAGTTATAACAATCAAAACAGCAAGGAGGTAAAAATGAATATAATTTTAAGTAATAGTAGTGGAGTACCAATTTTTGAACAAATTGAAAAAGCTATAAAAGAAGCTATATTTTCTAATGAGTTGAAAGAAGAAGATATGTTACCATCTGTAAGAAGTTTAGCAAATGAATTAAAAATTAGTTTTTTAACAGTAAAAAGAGCTTATGATGAATTGGAACAACAAGGTTTTATAAAAACAATACAAGGGAAGGGTAGCTTTGTTGCTCCTAAAAATTTAGAACTTATTAAAGAAGAAAAACTAAAAGAAATTCAGGACTACATAGAAAAGATTTATAATGTTTCCAAAATAGCAAACATATCAGAAGATGAAATAAAAGAATTGTTTAGAATAATATTTGAGGAGGAAATTTAGAATGGATAATAATATTGAATTACAAAATGTTTCAAAAAAATATAAAGATTTTGAGCTTAAAAATATTAGTTTTAATGTTCCGCAAGGTTGTATTGTAGGGCTAATAGGAGAAAATGGAGCTGGAAAAACAACTACAATTAAATCGATATTAAATATCACTAAATCAGAAGGGAAAATAAAAATATTTGATAAAGATAGTAAAAAAAGTGAAAGGCAAATAAAAGAAGAAATAGGAGTTGTATTAGATGATAGCTTTTTATCAGAATATCTAACTGCTAAACAAATTAATTCTATTATGAAGGATTTTTATAAAAGTTGGGATGAAAATAAGTATATAAATCTTTTAAAACAATTTAAGTTACCTAAAGATAAACTAATAAAAGATTTTTCAAATGGTATGAAAATGAAATTAAAAATAGCAACTGCAATATCTCATAACCCAAAACTTTTAATATTAGATGAACCTACAAGTGGTCTTGACCCAGTTGTTAGAAATGAGATATTAGATATATTTAGAAAATATATAGGAGAAGATGAAACAAGGTCAATATTATTATCAACACATATTACAACAGATTTAGAACATATATCAGATTATATTGTTTTTATTGAAAAAGGAAAAATTATTTTTAACTTACCAACAGACCAATTGCTTGAAAACTATGGAATAATAAAATGTTGTAAAGAGGATTTTATAAAATTAGATAAAAAGGATTATATTGCTTATAAAAAAGGAAAATACCAATATGAAGTATTAACAAATGATAAATGTACAATTAGAAATAAATATAATATTACAACTATTGATAAGCCATCTATTGAAGATATAATGTTATTCTATATTAAGGGGGAAAAATAATTATGATAAAAGGATTATTAAAAAAAGATTTATATAATTTAGCTACATATAAGACATCATTAATTATAATAATTTTATTTTGTGGTATTGCAATAATTGGAACAGATGCAATTAACATTGCACCAGCAATAATTTGTGGAATAGTAGGTATGATTTCACTTTCTACTTTTAGTTATGATGAAATCTCAAAAGCAAATAGATATGTTTTAACATTACCAGCGAGCAGAAAAGAATTAGTAAAAGAGAAATATATTTTAGCAATAGGAGGAACCATACTAGGTGGAATATTAGGAATAATACTAACTATAATAGTTGTAAATATCATGAATTATTTAAGACCTGAAAATATAATAAATCTTGATTATAGAAGTTTAATTATAGCAACAATGGGAGGCATATTTGCAATATCTTTCTTACAAGCTGTTCAAATTCCTAGTATGTATAAATGGGGAGCTGAAAAAGGAAGAATTCAAATGTTTATATTAGTTCTTATTATTGTTGCTATACTTGGAGGAATATACTTTTTAATAAATAAGATAAATATTAATGTTGATATGGAAATCATAAATAATTTTATAAATAGATTCGGAATATGGATATTAATAATAAGTACAATAATTATGTATTTTATATCATATAAAATTGCGTATAAAATATATAAAAATAAGGAAGAGTAATTGTATTGATAATTACTCTTTTTTGTGTTATAAATGATACATAAAAAAGGAGAGAAAATAATTGAATAAACAAGAAATATATAAATATTTAAAAGCAGAAAATATATCTTATGAAATAACAAATCATAAGGCTGTATACAATATGGAAGAAGCATCAAAAATAGACATACCATATCCTAATCAAGATGCAAAAAATCTTTTTGTTCGTGATGATAAAAAGAAAAATTATTATTTAATAACTGTAAGAGGGAATAAAAGAGTAGATTTAAAAGAATTCAGTATAAAAAATAATATCAGACGTTTAAGTTTTGCTTCAAAAGAAGATTTAATGAGAATTATGAAATTAATTCCAGGTGCAGTTACACCTATGGGCATATTAAATGATGAAAATAATATTGTAAAATTTTATCTTGATAAAGAATTTTTAGAAGAGCCTAAATTTTTAGGAGTACATCCCAATGACAATACTGCAACTATATGGATAAAAACTGATGATTTAATATATATAATTAGAAAACACCGGAAATGAAGTGAATTTATTTTAAAACTATAAAAAATAACACAGTTTTTCAGTTATAGAAGGTATATCTATGGAAAAAGTTGTTTGAAAGATGTGCATAAAGTTTTTAAAACTCGTACGAAAAATGTGAAAATATATCACAAAAGTCATTTGACTTTTGTGATGCTTTGGCTTATAATATATATTAAGAAGGTGATAAAATTGTATAGATATAAAATAGAGGAGTTAAAAAAATGGAAGAATTCTGAAGATAGAAAGCCGTTAATATTAAAAGGTGCAAGGCAAGTGGGAAAAACTTGGCTTATGAAAGAATTCGGAAAAAATGAATATGAAAAATGTGCATATATAAATTTAGATGATAATGAAAAAATGAAACAATTGTTTTCTGGAGATTTTGATATCGAAAGAATAGTTCAAGGTTTAAAATTAGAATCAGGCGTTAATATCGAACCAGAAAATACATTGATAATATTTGATGAAGTTCAAGAAGTTCCAAAAGCATTAAAATCTCTAAAATATTTTTGCGAAAATGCAAGAGAATATCACATAATAGCAGCAGGTTCTCTACTTGGAGTTGCAATGCACGAAGGTACATCTTTCCCGGTTGGAAAAGTTGACTTTATGGATATATATCCATTAAATTTTGCAGAATTTTTAATAGCATTAGGAGAAGAAAAATTAGTTGATTTAATTAATAGTAATAATATGGATTTGATAAAGGTATTTTCAGATAAATTAAAAAATTATTTAAAACAATATATTTTCATTGGTGGTATGCCGGAAGTTGTAGGGAGCTATGTGAAAAAAAAGGACTTTATAGAAGTAAGAAGAATTCAAAATACTTTACTTAATGCATATGAACAAGATTTTTCAAAACATGCGCCTAATGAGATTGTTCCTAGAATTAGGTTATTATGGAATAATATACCAACACAATTAGCAAAAGAAAATAAAAAATTCATATATGGTTTAGTTAAGGAAGGTGCTAGAGCAAGAGAATATGAACGTGCATTATCTTGGCTTATAGATAGCGGATTAATATATCAAATAAACAGAGTAAAAGATTGTAAAATTCCCCTATCTGCATATCAAGATTTTAGTGCTTTTAAATTATATTTATTAGATGTCGGTTTATTATGTGCTAAAGCAGAAATAGACCCAATAACAATTTTAGAAGGAAATCAAATTTTTGTTGAATTTAAAGGTTCACTTACAGAACAATATGTTTTAGAAGAATTGAAATCAAATATTGATGCTTCGATATTTTACTGGGTGGCAGAAAAAGGAGAAGCAGAAATTGATTATATTACACAATTAGAAAATAATAATATACCAATAGAAGTTAAATCAAATGAAAATTTACAAGCAAAAAGTTTAAAATCATTTGTACAAAAGTATAGTACAAAAATAAATATCAGAACTTCTATGAAAGATTATAGAAAAGAAGATTGGTTAATAAATATTCCTTTATATTTAATAGGAAATATTAAAAATTTAATAAAATTATAAAATAATAAAAAGAATATTGTTTTTTTAATGATATTCTTTTTAATTTCTATAAAATTCTACTAATAGTAGACTAAAAAATAATAAAATCTACTCAAAAGAAGTTTAAAGTTTTAAAAAGTTGGGTTATATTATAGAAAAAATAAAAGGGGGAAAAATTATGAACCAAGAAAAAATAGGAAAATTTATAGCAAAATGTAGAAAAGACAAAAATCTTACACAAAGCGAGCTTGCAGACAAACTAAATATTTCTAATAAAGCTATTTCTAAATGGGAAACAGGAAGAGGTATGCCAGATGCTTCTATTATGTTAGAACTATGTACATATCTTGGAATTACTGTAAACGAACTATTAAGTGGTGAAAAATTAGAAGAAGGAGAATACAAAGAAAAAGCAAATGAAAATATTATTAATATAGCAAAAGAATCAGAAAAAAATAAAAAAGTTAAAAATAAAATAATTATAGTTTTAACAATTGTAATAATACTTTCAATATTATTATTGATAACAAATGTTATATACAGGAATTTCGAAATACCTTTGGAATATGATAATAGATTAATAAAATGTGAAACAAAAAACGAAGATATTATATGCTCTTTTAATGGGATTAGTTTAGTTACATTATATTCAGAATATATTAATATAGATGGTGAAACTCTAATATTTATAAATGGAAAAATGTTACTACAAAATAAAATAAGAAGCCATTATGAATCTTGGGATAGTATGGCTGAATTAAATAATGGTAATAATACTAGTTTTAACACAGAAATAATAATAAATAAAAGTAAAGATATAGAAGATTGTAGAGAAAAAATAAAAGTTTTCTATACTAAAACAAATGTAAATAAAATAAAAAGTTTAGGAAAAGAAGAACTACAAAAAGTAATAGAAGAGTCTGATTTAATGCTTGAAATTTAAAAAATAGGTAAAAACTATTGATAGGTTTTCTAAAAAGTGATATATAATAAATAATAAAATAAAATTAAAGAAAATACATTTTTTAGGAGATGATACTATTATGAGTAATATATTAATAACTTATTTTTCAGCAAGTGGAGTAACTAAAGTTGAAGCAGAGAGAATTTCAAAAATAGTTAATAGTGATTTGTTCGAAATTGAGCCAAAAGAAGAATATACAAAAGAAGATTTAGATTGGAGAAATAAACAATCTAGGTCATCTGTTGAAATGCAAAATAAATCTTATAGACCCGAAATAAAAGAAAATAATTTAGATATAAGTAATTATGATACTATTTTAATAGGTTTTCCTATCTGGTGGGGAGTTGCTCCAACTGTTGTAAATACTTTTATAGAAAGTAAAGATTTTACAGGAAAAATTTTAATTCCATTTTGTACTTCAGGTGGTTCAGGTATGCTTTATTGTGAAAATGATTTAAAGAAAACATATCCAGAATATAATTGGAAAGAAGGAAAAAGACTTTTAGGAACAGAAACCAATGAAGAAATTATTAATTGGATAAATAATTATTAAAATTTAAACAAGCAATAAAAAAAGGGATAAAGATTATGAAAAGAAAAAATAATATATCAAATAAAAAACTACTTATAATTTCTATGTTATTAATTTTAGCTGTAATAGCTGGAGCTATGTATATAGGAAGAGATGTTTTCTTTAAAAGTAGTACAGATATAGCTAAATACAATACTAATAGTGAAAAAGATATTATTAATCAAGCTCATGAAGAAAGTACAGATTTATTTAGAGACTATTATGAAAAGGCTAAAAAGATTTTAAATAATATGTCTTTAGAAGAAAAAGTGGGACAAATGTTTTTAGTTAGATTTCCAGAATCAGGAGCTATTAATGAAATAGAAAGCTATTATCCTGGACGGATATGTTATGTTTAGTAGAGATTTTGAAAATGAAACTAAAGCCTCTATTTTGAAAGAAATTACAGATTGTCAAGATGCAAGTAAAATTAAAATGTTTTTTGGGGTAGATGAAGAAGGCGGAACAGTTGTTAGAGTAAGCAATCATAAAGCTTTTAGAGATTCTAAATTCCTATCTCCACAAGAAATATGGAATAAAGGACAATTACCTGCTATATTAGAAGATTCTAAAGAAAAGACAGATTTATTACAAAGTATCGGACTAAATATGAATTTAACACCTGTTGCTGATGTACCAACTAAATCATCTTCTTTTATATATAAGCGTTCCTATGGTAGAGGTGCAGAGAAAACTGCAATATATGTATCTGAATTAATCGAAACTATGAATTCAGATAATATGATTTCTACAATGAAACATTTTCCAGGATATGGTGATAATGTAGACACACATACAGGGATTGCAATTGATAGTCGTCCATATGAAACTTTTGAATCAAGTGACTTTTTGCCATTTGAAAGTGGGATAGAAGCTGGTGGACCAACAATTTTAGTTAGCCATAATATTGTAAACTCAATGGATGAAAATTTACCAGCATCTTTGTCAAAAAAGGTACATGACATTTTAAGAAATGATTTAGGTTTTACAGGTATTATAATGACAGATGATTTAGCAATGGATGCTGTAAAATCTTATGTTGAAAATGGTGAAGCTGCAGTTCAAGCAGTTCTTGCGGGAAATGATATGATAATTTCTTCTGATTTTGTAACACAAAGAAATGAGGTTTTAAATGCTGTAAAACAAGGAAAGATTTCAGAAGATTTAATAAATAATGCTGTAAGAAGGATTATTGCTTGTAAATATGCTTATGGAATTATATAAATCTAGGCTTTTAAAAGTACCTTTTTATAAAAACTGGTGATTTTTAAATATTTATAAAATTTATTGTATTAAATTTTGTGCAACGTTTAAATTATAGAATTTTTATGCAAATTATAGTAATACAAAAATAGGCCTAAAAAGTTCGAAAATTTAGACTATTATATTTTTATAACGATTTAAAAATATATTGAAAAAAGGTTAAAAAATATATATGTTTTAAAAATATGTATAATTTTTTTGATTTTTTATACATATTTATTGAAAATGTATAAAAAATGTGATATTTTATATATATGGAGGTAAAAGTATGCAATTAGAAATGTTACCATATAAAAATATTAATTTAAAAACAAATAAAATTTTAGAACAATTGACTTTATCATCAAGAGCATTAGCAGAATTAAAAGGATATTCAAATACAATTCCGAATATGCATATTTTAATAAATGCTGTAACTATTAATGAGGCAAAAGATAGTAGTGCTATCGAAAATATTGTTACAACTCATGATGATATTTATAAGGTACTAACAGAAAGTGGCTATAAAGAAGAAAATGCAAAAGAAGTTGTAGATTATAGAAATGCTATTTGGCTTGGATATGAACAGATAAAAAAAGATGGTTATATAAATACAAATACTATTGTTAAAATACAAGGAACTATTGAGCATAATAATGCAGGAATTAGAAAATTACCAGGTACAGAATTAAAAAATTCAATTACTAGAGAAACAATATATACTCCACCTCAAAGTGAAGAGGAAATAATAACTTATTTAAAAAATTTAGAAGATTTTATAAACAATAGAGAGGATGGAATAGATCCATTAATAAAAGTTTGTCTAATACATTATCAGTTTGAGAGTATTCATCCTTTTTATGATGGAAATGGAAGAACAGGAAGAATATTAAATATTCTATATCTTGTATTAAATAACTTAATTGATAGCCCAATTCTATACTTGAGTAAATATATTAATAAAACGAAACAAGAATATTATAAATTATTTAATGAAGTTAGAAATAATAATAATTTTGAAAATTGGATTTTATACATTTTAAAAGGAATTGAAATTACATCTAAGGAAACAATATTATTAATTGAAAAGATTCAAAATGAAATGGAAAATTATAAAGAAGAATTTAAAAGTAAATTACCTAAAATATACTCAAAAGAACTATTAGAAAGTTTATTTTATGAAGTTTATACAAAAATAGCATATATAGAAAAAGCATGTAATGTTACTAGGATTACTGCAACTTCATATTTAAATCAGTTAGAAGAAGTAGGACTTTTGGAATCTGAAAAAGTGGGTAGAGAAAGATTATATAAAAATACAAGGTTGATAAAATTATTGTCTGAAAATTAAATATTATCTAAATAAATAGTAATTTGTAGGGGGAGGTATTGTATGTTAATTACAGGATTTTTAATTACAATATTTGCAATTTTTATTTTATTAGTTCCTCAATTTTTTATGAAACTTAAAAGCCCTAGAATTCCAGATAAATTATTAAGAAATCCTAAAATGAAAATTATTCTTAGAATATGGGGTGGAATTTTTGTAATAATTGGAATTTTATTAATAGTTTTCTCATTATAATATGTGATTAGAGGAGTTTAAGTGATGAAAATAACAACATTATGTGGAAGTTTAAAGTTTAAAAAAGAAATAAAGGTAATTGTATTCTTACACCAGTTTATCTTGTGTTAGAAAATTATGAAAGAACAGATGAGCAACTAAAAAAGTTAAAAGAAGAACATTTTAAAAGAATAGAATTGGCGGATGCCATATTAGTAGTAAATGTAAATAATTATATCGGAGATAGTACAAATTTAGAAATAGAATATGCAAAAAAATTAGGTAAAGAAATCTTATATTATACAGATTTATTTTAGGCAAAACCAGTAGAGTAGGGGGGATAGCTAATTTTTTAATATTAATAAAATTTATTAAATTTGAATTCGTAAAAAAATTACACATTATGCATTATAAAAAGTAATATAAAAAAATTAAGAAATAAAAATATATAAAAGTGAAATAATATATTTTAAAAATATTTAAATAATTTAAAATTTATCTAAATTAAAATTTTATTTAAAATTTTAAAATTAAGTTTTAAAAATTAAATTTATAAATTTAAACATAAATATTTTAAAAACGAACAAATGTTATTTGCAAAAAAATATAAATAATTGAATTATTTTTAAAAATTATTATAACTAAATGTTAATAGTATTTTTTCCAAGTTATAATTTAATTAGTGCTTAAAATCTATTTTAAGCTAATGTTATTTTACAATAATAAAATTAATAATGTTTATAACTAAAATCAGTTTACATTGATTTAAGTAGCTCTTATTATTAAACGAATATAAAAATTCCTGAAGATTTTTATCTAAAATCAGCGAAATTATAGTAATACAAAAATAACCTAAAAAGTGTTAAAAAAGCGACGCGCGAGAATCGATTTTAAGACATTTTAATTTTTTAGCCTTATAGTTTTATTCCTATAAAATAAGGTAAATATAGAAAAATAAAGAAATTTCTTTTTTTTAAAAAAATGTTTAAATGTATTTTTTTATTAATGCTATAATCTAAAAAAAGGAGGAATAAACTATGAAAAAGAAAAAAATCAATGAGATAGGTTTAGTAATAAAAAATGCTAGGCAAAAAAAGAACATGTCAAGAGAAAAATTATCTATCATGTTATCTTTAAATGGATATAATATATCTGCTCAAACCATTTATTATATTGAAACCGGGAGAAGACTGTTATATATACAAGAACTCAAGGTTTTATTCAAAATATTAGATATATAGATAGGATTTTCTCCTATCTTTCTTTGTACAAAACTTTGATTTTGTGCAAAGATATTCAATATGAATATCTTTGCTTTTTCATTTCCTCCTCTATCTCTTCTATTATTTTTTTAGAAAAATTTAATATATCTATTTCTAAAATTTTAATTAAAAACAAAAATTCATAATCTCCTAGTGTTCTTTTATTGTTTTCTATATTAGCAATTGTTTCTGCTGATAAATCGATTCCTGTTTCTAATAATAACATATTTGATAATTTTTCTCTTGACATGTGTCTTTCTTCCCTTATCTTTCTTAGTTCATTTCCAGATATGTTTAATTTATTATTTAATTTTTTCCTTGTCATTTTTATTCCCCCTTTTCCCTATTTTTATTTTTTCTAATTTTATCAGAACAAAACGGAAATTAAAATTTCCGTCCCTAGCACTATTTTAATTAAATAGTACTAAGTTCTTTATAAAGACGTTGTTTTTAAGTTTCCACCTAAAATAATTTTAGGCAACCCTTTTCTTTAATGGTCGTTGTTCTCGGCCAATATCCATCGCTATTTCTAGGTTTGGACTAAAGACTTCTTTTATATATTTTCTTAATATATTTAATGCTCCATTTACATCTGCATTTATTATTTTTCCACTGTTTGTTTTAAATAACCCTCTTTTTATTCTTCTTTTTTTATTATAGTTTTCTCTATTTATTTCTTCTTTATCTATACTACTTACTCCTGATGTATACTCTTCTGTTATTTTTTCTACTTCTATTCCTATTAATTTTGCTTTATATTCTATCTTTTCTACTAATTTTTGTATAGG
>CALXFB010000046.1 GCA_944387475.1 uncultured Clostridia bacterium | reverse complement strand
ATGTATAAAAGAAAGGGAACGAGTGACACGAGAAAAAGACCAGATAGTTATTTATGTAAAAAATATAGCAATGAAGGTGCTATAAAAGATATAAGACCAGATTATGGTTGCAAACCACACAGAATAAGAATAGAATATTTAGACCAAATCGTAAATGCATATATTGATAACTTAATTAGCAATCCAGAATTTAAAGATTTTGTAATGAACAATGTAAAAGCAATTAATACAAATAAAGTTACTTTAGAAAAAGACATAAATAAATCAAAGCAAACTATAGAAAAATTAGAAAAACAATTCAAACAAGTATATGAAGATAAGTTAAATGACTTAATTCCAGAGTTTATATATAAAGACAAAAAACAAGAATTAGAAAAAAAGCTAAAAAACGAGAAAGAAAAACTAGAAGAAGCTGAAAACAAGTTTAATACATTAAATAAGCTAGAAGATAAAGAAGACTTAATCTTTAAAGCAATAGATGATATCAAAAAGAATGGACTAACAAAAGAAGAACTATCGAGATTATTTGATAAAATCGTAGTATTTGATCCAAAAGAAATAACAAAAGAGCAAAAGGAAGAATATAACCTAAATGATGAAATGTACAAAGAACTCTATGAAAATGGAGGTCTAGCATTCCATTTGAAGTTTATGTATCCACAAACTATCACAAACAGGAGGGTGTGATATTGGAACAAGACCAATTGAGTTACATTTAAAAGCATTTGAAAAATTAGGAATAAATATTAATAAAAACTATGGAAATATAGAGTGCTTTTGTGATAAAATAGTAGGGGAAAAAATAGACTTAGATTTTCCAAGTGTACGGAGCTACTGAAAATGCTATACTTGCGAGCTGTTTAGCAGAAGGAATAACTATAATAAATAATGCAGCAAGAGAACCGGAAATAATAGATTTGCAAAATTTCTTAAATAGAATGGGAGCAAAAATAAGAGGAGCAGGAACAAGTAATATTATAATAGAAGGTGTAAAAAACTTAAAAGATGTAAGTTATAATATAATGCCAGATAGAATAGAAACAGGAACGTTTTTATGTTTAGCAGCAATAAATAGAACAAATTTATTAATAAAAAATGCAGATGCAAATCATATAACACCGGTAGTAAACAAATTAGAAGAAATGGGGTGCAATATAAAAGTAGAAAAAAATGAAATAGAAATAAATGCACCAAAGAAATTAAAAGCTGTAGATATAAAAACAATGCCATATCCAGGATTTCCAACAGATATGCAACAAATATTTGTAAGTTTACTTACAACAGTAAAAGGAACATCAGTAGTAGTAGAAAATATTTTTGAAAATAGGTATAGATTTGCACAAGAACTAATAAGAATGGGAGCTAAAATAACAGTAGAAGGAAAAACAGCTGTAGTAAAAGGTGTCAAAAAACTATATGGAGCAAACGTAAAAGCAACAGATTTAAGAGGAGGAGCTTCACTTGTTTTAGCGGGAAGTGTAGCAAAAGGAACAACTACAATAGAAAATATAGAATATATTTTACGAGGCTATGAAAATTTTTTAATAAAACTTAAAAAATTGGGATTAGATATAAAAGTTATTAAGGGTTAATTCCCTTAATAAAACCTTGTAATAAGGAGGTAAAAAATTGCCAAAAAAGATAAAAGAAATGGAAAACTATTATATGGGACAAGAAGAAAAAGAAGAAACACTTGAAGAAATGATGAAAAGAAAAAAAGAAAAACAAAAAGAAAGAGAAAAGAGAATTTCTAAAAGGAAAAAAGAAGAAAAGAAAAAAGAAGAAAAAGATGAAAAGTTTGAATTAGACACTGAGATGGTAATTAATATGACTAATAAAAATAAAGTAGAAAAAGAAGAAGCACAAAGAAAAAAAATAACAAAACAAGAAAAGAAGAGAAAAAAAAGAATAAAGAAAATAAAATTTTTCTTAAAAATATTTTTATTAGTAGGAATAATTGCAGGAAGTATTACATTTGCACTAACATCACCAATTTTTAACATAAAAAACATAAATGTAATAAATAATAATATAATACCAAGTGATACTATAATTAGTCTGTCAGGACTAAAAACAGAGGAAAATATTTTTAAATTTTATAAAGGAAATGTAATAAAAAAAATAAAAGAAAATCCATATGTAGAAAGTATAGAAATACATAGAAAACTACCAGCTACAATTGAAATAGATGTAAAAGAAAGAGTTGCAACATATAATATAGATTATATGGGTAAGTATGCTTATATAAATAATCAAGGATATATTTTAGAAATATCAGAAGATAGTAAAAACATGCCAGTAATACAAGGAATTGAGACAGATGAAGAAGAAATGACACCTGGAAACAGATTAAATAATGATGATTTAATTAGTTTAGAGCAAGTGATAAAAATTATAAATGTTGCAAAAGACTATGGATTAGATGGACAAGTCACAACTATTGACATTAGTGATAAAAATAATTATAGTATATATCTAAGTGAAGAAAAGAAAAAAGTATATCTAGGAGACGGAAATAATTTGAGCAATAAAATGTTATATGTACAAGCAATAATTGAAAAAGAAAAAGGAAAATCAGGTGAAATATTTGTAAATGGAGATTTAAATAATAAATTTAATCCATATTTTAGAGAAGAAGTATAAGAGGTGAGAACATGCAAAATAAAAAAATAGTTGCAATAGTGTTAGGAGTAATGTGTTTTGCATTAACATGTGGAATATGTATACAAGTAAGAACGGTACAAGGAACAAATTCAACAGTAAGCAATGACTATGAAGAAAATAACTTAAGAGCAGAAGTTTTAAGATATAAAGAAAGATATGACAACAAAGTAAAAGAGTTAGAAAGAGCAGAAAGCGAATTAGAAAAAGAAAGAGAAAGTGCAACAAAAAATGATACAGCATTAGAAGAAAAAGAAAAAGAAATAACAGAAGGAAATAAAATAATAGGATTGTCAGAAGTAACAGGTTCAGGAGTAATAGTAACATTAAGTGATAGCAAAAAAGATGTAAATAGTAGTTTAGATCCAAGTATGCTTTTAGTACATGATACAGATGTTTTAAGTGTAATAAATGAACTAAAAAATGCAGGAGCAGAAGCAATATCAATAAATGACCAAAGGCTGGTTTCAACTAGTGGAATAATTTGCGGAGGAAATATTATAGAAATAAACGGAGAAAAAGTAGGAGCACCATTTGAAATAAAAGCAATAGGTCTTCCAGAAATGCTAGCAGCACTTGATAGACCTAATGGATATTTAGATATATTAAGAGGTTGGAGTATAGGAGCAAAACTTGAAAAATCAAATAATATAACAATACCAAAATATACAGGAACATTTACATATGAATATGCAAGAGCAGTAGAATAGGAGGGGTTAAATGAAAACAAAAATGAAAAAAGGTAAAATAACAATGATAATAACAGTAGGAATTGCTTGTTTTGTTCTTGTATTAGTAATGACAATGCAATTTAAAATTGTAAATGAAGCAGATATAACATCAATAGAAAATATGAGAAAAACAGAATTAAGCACAGAACTTGCAAATTGGAAAACAAGATATGACGAAGTAAATAAACAATATGAAGAAACAACTCAGATGATAGAAGAATATAGAAACAACAAAGAGTCAAATGAACAGACAAATAATTTAATGGATGAAGAATTAGAACAAATAAATATTACACTGGGAAAAACAGACGTTTATGGAGAAGGGATTTTAATTACAATAAATGAAACAGATGATGATGAAATCGAAAATATAACATCAGATGATTTACTTTTAATAGTAAATGCACTAAAACTTGCAGGAGCAGAAGCAATATCAATAAATGACCAAAGAATAATAAACATGAGCGATATAGTATATATTGATGCAGCAGGAATAATAAATGTTAATGGAGAAAGAATACTTGCACCATATACAATAAAAGCAATAGGAGATTCGGGATATTTAGAAAGTTCATTAATAGGAAATGGTGGAGTAGTAGATGAAATGAGGAAAAAGAAACAAGATGTAACAATAGAAAGAGAAAACAGAATAACTATTTCTAAATATGATGGAGATATAACAACAAAATATATGGAGTAAAATAGGAGGGTAATTATGATATTTATAGCAATATTAATAGGATGTATATTAGGAGCTTTAATTGGAATGAATGCACCAATGATTTCGTATACATATTCAAGTTATTTAGCAATTGCAGTAATTGCAGCATTAGATTCTGTTTTTGGAGGAATAAATTCAGTAATAAACAAAAACTTTGATTTAAAAATATTTGTAACAGGATTTTTTGGAAATGCAATTCTAGCAATATTACTTACAATATTGGGACAAAAATTAAATGTAGACATATATTTAGCTGCAATAGTTGTATTTGTAGGAAGAATGTTTGTTAATTTAGCCATGATAAGAAGATATTATGTGGATAAATGGTTAAACAAATTAGAAAAAAGGAAAAATAGAAAAGAAGAAAAAAATGAAATAAAAGTCGAAGAAAATTAGTATATAAGCATTATTACAAAAATGTTACAAATTTATTACAAAAATATAACAATTTCTATTGACATTTTTTAAAAAATGTAATATATATACATTTAAGAAATTATACTAAAAAATGGAGGAATTAACTTGGCAATAGGAGATATCATAGTAGGCGTTGACATAGGAACAAGTAAGGTTTGCACAGTTGTTGGAGAAGTAAACAACTTTGGACAAATAGAAATTATATGCAACACCTCATATAAATGTAGTGGACTAAAGAAGGGGAAAATAATAAATGAAGATGAAATAATATTAAGCCTTGCAAAAACTATAAAAGATGCTGAAGATGAGACTAACCTAAAAATAAATTCTGCCTATGTAACAATTCCAGGCAAATATACAACAATAGTACAAAATAGTATAACAAAAGAGGCTAAAGACAAATATGCGGGAATATCTGTAAGGGATGTGCAAAATGCGATAATGCAAGTAAAAGACATAGAAATCCCAGATGGAAAAACATTAATAGATGTTGTGCCAGATAAAATAACATTAGAAAATGGAACAGTGGTTTCAGATCCAGTAGGAAATTTAAGTGCAAGTTTCACAATTAGTGCACAAGTGATTTTAGCAGAAAAAGACTATGTAAGGCAATTACATAATATATTTAAAAAGGCAGGACTTGAAATAGATGGAATAGTACCAATAACACTTGCTGAACGAAATCTAATTTTAGACACAAATGAATTAAACGACAATATAATGCTATTAGATATAGGAGCAGGAAATACTGATATAGGTGTGTTTGAGGGTTCGACATTTTTATATACAAATTCTATTCCATTAGGAGGAGATAATATCACAAATGATATTGCATTAGTACTTAATATTTCAGAAGAAGAGGCCGATAAATTAAAAAGACAATATGGGTTAGCATTAAAATCTTTTATAGACAATGATAATGACATTATTTTAAATACATGTAGAGATGATTCAAAAAATAAAATAATAAAAAGTTCAGAATTAATAGAAATAATAGAAGCAAGAATTGAAGAAATATTTACAATTATAAATAAAGACATAACAAATCATGGATTAAAATCAAAAATAAATAATGTTATATTAACAGGTCAAGGAATAGTAAATATAAATAAAAGTGATGTAGCTGGGAAAATAAACTTAAATATACCTGTAAAAATATCAACAGGAAGGCTAATTAGCACAGTAAAACCAGCATATAGGACAAGCTATGCATTAGTTAGATATATTGCAGCAAGACCGTTTACAAAAACAGTAGCTAGCAGTATAGACACACAAAACAATGAAAGTTTTATAAAAAATATATTAGAAAAAATAAAAGAATTTTTCTATTCTTAAAAAGGTATTAATTTTATTATATAAAATTCATTTAGCTAAAAGGGGAATAACTAAAATAAAGTTGAAATAAGAAAGGGAGGAAAAACTAAATGATGGAATACAATAATGATGATAATAATGTAACAATGATGGATGGAACAGCGACTATTAAAGTTATAGGAGTAGGAGGAGCTGGAAATAATGCAGTAAATAGAATGATAGAAGCAGATATAAAAGGTGTGGATTTTATTGCAGTAAATACAGATAGACAAGCTCTTCAAATATCAAAAGCAAAAACAAAAATACAAATTGGAGAAAAAATAACAAGAGGATTAGGAGCAGGGGCAAATCCAGATATTGGAGCTCAAGCAGCAGAAGAGAGCAAAGCAGAAGTAGCAGAAGTGCTAAGAGGAGCAGATATGGTATTTGTAACAGCCGGAATGGGCGGCGGAACAGGTACAGGAGCAGCACCAATAGTTGCACAAGCTGCAAAAGAAATGGGAATATTAACAATAGGGGTTGTAACAAAACCATTTACATTTGAAGGAAAGAAAAGATTATCACAAGCAGAACGCGGAATTGAAAGTTTAAAAGGAAAAGTGGATACATTAGTAGTAATACCAAACGATAAATTATTACAAATAGTAGATCGCAAAACATCAATAATAGAAGCATTTAAAATGGCAGATGATGTATTAAGACAAGGTGTACAAGGTATATCAGATTTAATTGCTATTCCAGGTTTAGTAAACTTAGACTTTGCAGATGTTAAAACAATAATGTTAAATCAAGGTATGGCACATATGGGAGTTGGAAATGCATCAGGAGAAAATAGAGCAGAAGATGCAGCAAAAGAAGCAATACAAAGTCCATTACTTGAAACATCAATAGAAGGAGCAAAAGGAGTTATTATAAATATTACAGGTGGAGATAATTTAGGATTACATGAAGTAAATACAGCGGCAGAATTAGTACAAAGAAGTGTAGATCCAGAAGCAAATATTATCTTTGGTACAGTAACAGACGAAACAATGGGAGATGAAATAAGAATAACAGTAATAGCAACAGGATTTGAAAAAAATGAACCAATATCAAGTATTGGAGTAGATGCAATTTCAGCAAAACCATGGAGTGGAAACAAAATGAATTCAATACCAGCAAGTCATGATACAAACTCATCACAAAATGATTTAGACATACCAGCTTTTTTAAGAAAGAATAGAAACAAAAATTAATAAATAGAAAAAACAAAAACAAAAAATGTAGATATAAGAATAAAAATAAAAAATATGAATATAATAAAAAAGAAATAATCGAAAATGCGCGATTATTTCTTTTTTTCGCGTATAAGAAAAGACAGCTTTTTTAAAATATAAATAGTAAAATATAAAATGCAGGTGATTAGATGACCATTTATATAGATGTAGTGTTAATAGAAAATTTAATAATGAACTATATAATATTGCTAGCAACAGGAATGATACTAAAAGTAAAAATTAAAAATATAAGGCTTATATTTGCAAGCTTGCTAGGGGCAATATATTCAATAGTTTCATATTCGGGATTTTTAGAAATATATTCAACATTTGCATTAAAAATAATACTATCAATAATAATAGTATATGTAGCATATAATCCACAAACAGTTAAAAAGATGTGGAAAGAATTATTATTTTTTTATCTAACATCATTTGTATTCGGAGGAGTAGCATTTGCATTAATATATATAATAAAACCACAAGAAATCTTTATGAAAAATGGATTGTTCTTAGGAACATATCCGTTAAAAACAGTAATATTAGGAGCGGTAGTAGGTTTTGTACTAACAATTAGTGCATTTAACTTAATAAAGAAAAAAATAAGTAAAAAAGATCTAATATGTAGAGTAGAAATAGTTTTAAATAAAATAAAAATAGAAACAAAAGCATTGATAGATACAGGAAATATGTTAAAAGAACCAATAACAAATACACCTGTAATGGTTATCGAACATACATTATTATATAATATTATACCTAAAGAAATATTAAATCACTTAGAAGAAATAATAGGAGGTGATTTTAAAAATATACCAGAAAAAATTAAAAATGAATACATTTCAAAATTAAAATTAATTCCATTTTCATCACTCGGAAAACAAAATGGAATGTTAATTGGAATAAAAGCAGACTATATAAAAATAGAAAAAGGAGAAGGAAAAGAAGAGGAAGGAGAAGATGAAATAATAAAAAAGGAAAACATAATACTTGGGATATATAATAAATCATTAACAAAGAAAGGAGAATATAGAGCAATAATTGGAATGGAATTAATATAAGAAACATCAGCAAAAAGGAGATTACGTAAAAATGAAAATATTAGAATATGTAAAAGACAAGATAAACACGATTTGTGCAAGATATTTAAATGAAGAAAATGAATTAGAATATTTGCCGATATTTTACATAGCAGGAAGTCAAACACTTCCTCCACCATTACCTCCAGAAGAAGAGGAAAAATACATAAAAAAATTATCAGAAGAAAACAATTTAGAAGCAAGACAAATATTAGTAGAAAGAAATTTAAGGTTAGTGGTCTATATTGCAAAAAAATTTGAAAATACAGGAATAGGAATAGAAGATTTAATATCAATAGGAACAATTGGATTAATGAAAGGTGTAAATACATTTAGAATGGATAAAAAAATAAAGCTTGCAACATATGCATCAAGATGCATAGAAAATGAGATATTAATGTTTTTAAGAAAAAATAATAGAATAAAAGGAGAAGTATCAATAGATGAACCTTTAAACAAAGATAGAGATGGAAATGAACTTTTATTATCAGATATATTAGGAACAGAACCAGATGTTACGTCAAGAAACTTAGAAGATGAAGTCGATAGATTATTATTAAGAGATTCAATATCAAAACTAAAAAAGAGGGAGAAAGATATAATGGAAATGAGATTCGGATTTGCAACAGGAAAAGAAAAAACTCAAAAAGAAGTAGCAGACGAACTTCGGAATCTCACAAAGTTATATTTCAAGATTAGAAAAAAAGATTATAAACAAAATGAAAAAGGAAATATCGAGCAAAATTGGATAATGTTTTTCAGGACGGGGTCAAAAAACAGTTGCATAAAAAACGAATAAAAAAACCAAATTTGGAAATACTTAAATTAAGTGATTTCAAAGGAGGTTTTTCTTTTGCTATATAATAAAGTAGAAATTTGCGGTGTTAATACATCTAATTTACCATTATTAAATAGAGAAGAAAAAGAAGAATTATTAATAAAAATAAAAGCAGGAGATGAAGAAGCAAGAAATAAATTTATACATGGAAATTTAAGATTGGTATTAAGTGTGATACAAAGATTTTGTGGAAGAGGAGAAGCAGCAGATGACTTATTTCAAGTTGGATGTGTAGGATTAATAAAAGCAATAGATAATTTTGATTTGAGTCAAAATGTACAATTTAGCACATATGCAGTACCGATGATTATAGGAGAAGTGAAAAGATATTTAAGAGATAATAATAGTATAAGAGTAAGTAGATCAGTAAGGGATTTAGCTTACAAAGTAATTCAATTTAAAGAAAGATATATAAAAGAGCAAGGCAAAGAACCAAAGATAGAAGAAATTGCAAAAGAATTAGGAGTAGAAAGAGAAACTATAGGTTTTTGCATGGACGCAATTCAAGATCCAGTATCATTACAAGAACCAATATATAATGATGGAACAGAAAACATATATATTATTGATCAAATAAAAGATAATAAAAATACAGATGAACATTGGACAGAAAAAATGACAATAGAAGGAGCATTAAATAAGCTTAATAATAAAGAAAAGACAGTAATAAAGAAAAGATTTTTTGATGGAAGAACTCAAATGGAAGTTGCCGAAGAAGTAGGGATTTCACAAGCTCAAGTATCAAGATTAGAAAAAACAGCAATTGAACATATAAAAAGATTATATAAATAGTCAAAGGATTTCTTTGGCTTTTTAAAATTTTCTACATATTATAATAGAAAGAAGAATAAGATAAAAAAGGAGGGCTAAAATGGTAGATAAAGGTTTAGATTTCAAACATAAAGAAGTGATAAATATAATAGATGGAAAAAGACTTGGATATGTTCAAGATGTGTGTGCAGATTTAGAAACAGGAACTATAACTCATATTATTGTTCCAGGAAGTAATAAATTGATGAACTTTTTTACTCAAAATAATAATGTAGTAATTCCTTGGAAAAATGTTAAATGCATAGGTGATGATATAATACTTGTAGAAATTTAAGAAAAACTATTGACATAAAAACCTAAAAATGCTATTATAACAATGCATTTGAAATAGCACCAAAAATTCTTTGAAAATTTTTAAAAAATTTTTAAAAAATCTATTGACTTTTGTCAATAAAGGTGTTATTATAAAAAAGTACCTAGCAACAGATAAAAAATAAAAAGAGAAAACGTAAGAATTAGTAATAAAAATGAACTTTATGAATAGAATAAAAACACAGCAATTACTAGTTTTTTATTTTGCCTAAAAACAGGTAGAAAGTTTTCTTAAAAAAATGTCGAAAAAGTGTTGACAAAATAAAAAAGGTATAGTATAATGCAAAACGTTCCAAGCAAAAAAGGAACATAAAAGTACATTGAAAAATAAACAAAAAATCCTTTAGAGAAAAACCAAAGCGGTACAAAAAGTACCAAAAAATTTTTAAAAGTT
>CALXFB010000045.1 GCA_944387475.1 uncultured Clostridia bacterium | reverse complement strand
CCTATACAAAAATTAGTAGAAAAAATAGAATATAAAGCAAAATTAATAGGAATAGAAGTAGAAAAAATAACAGAAGAATATACATCAGGAGTAAGTAGTATAGATAAAGAAGAAATAAATAGAGAAAACTATAATAAAAAAAGAAGAATAAAAAGAGGGTTATTTAAAACAAACAGTGGAAAAATAATAAATGCAGATGTAAATGGAGCATTAAATATATTAAGGAAATATATAAAAGAAGTCTTTAGTCCAAACCTAGAAATAGCGATGGATAAGGCCAAAGAACAACGACCATTAAAGAAAAGGGTTGCCTAAAATATTTTAGGTGGAAACTTAAAAACAACGTCTTTATAAAGAACTTAGCACTATTTAATTAAAATAGTGCTAGGGACGGAAATTTTAATTTCCGTTTTGTTCAAAGAATATTTAATAAAAGATAAAGATGAAAATAAAGAGTATTTATCAAAAAAATTTTATAAAGATATTAGATGTGGGTTAGTACATTCAGGTGCAACTGAGAATATGAGTGGGTTATCATGTCATTTACCTAACTTAATAACCATCTTGGATAATGGTGCTATTAGTGTTGATATATTTGTGATGGATAAAGAACTGAGAAATTATTATAATTGCTACATAAAAAAATTACAAAATAAGAAAGAAGAAACTTTGAGAAGAAATTTTGTTAATATAATGGATACAGTGTGTAAAGTTAAATAGTAAGTTAGTAAGGCTAATTTACTATATTTTTTTGTAGTATGCTGCTGGATTATGTATATTTTAAATTGGTGTTGTCGTTTTTTGTCGAATTTTGCGATGAAAAGTTTAGAAAATTTTAGAAAAATACTTGGCTTTTTAAAAAATTTGTGAGATAATAAATAAGAATTAATATTCGAGGAGATTTTTATCAAGATTTTAGATTCTAAAAAAAGAATCCCAAAAAGGTGAATAGAAAATTTAATTTTAGTTATCTAAAATACATGTGTTTTAGAAAGATAGGAGGAAATATGGAAGTTTTTACATACGATGATTACATAAAAAGTATACATACGTTACGATTAAATAATGTTTTTCAATTAGCAGAAGAAGGAGAAAGTTATAATTTTGGAGAGGTGGAAAACAAAGAACAAATCTTTAAAATAGTTAGTAAACTAATGGAAAAAGTTTTGAAAAACGAAAGAGAAATTTCAAGTATAATAAATAATTATATAGAATTTGAAGAAAAGATAAAAGCAAAAGATTTAGAAAGATATGAAGAAAAAGTAATAACTAAGAAAAAGATAGATAGAAAAAATATAGTATATAAAATGAAAAATAAAAACATATTTTTCTTATTTAGAGAAACTGAAAAAATAAATAATAATATATTATTTGAAGTTTTAAATTATTGTGTAAATATTATTTATTCTTGGAATGCAGAGTTAAAGGCAAAAACAGAAATAGAATATCCTATTGTAATACCAACATTAATATATACTGGAGATGAAGAAGTAGAAATTGAGGATAATTTTAGTAAAATGCAAATAAGTGATTACATATTTGAAAATTATGAAATAGATTTTAAATATAATGTAATAGAAAAAAATAAATTTAGTGTTGAAAATCTGATTAAAGAAAATACTTTATTTTCATATGTACTAGCTTTAGGAAAAGTAAATAATAATAAAGAGTTTAAAATGATGTTGGCTAAAATACTAAATTCGAGTAAAGAAAAAAAGAGAATAAAAGGAGGATTATATAAAATTTTAGAAGTTATTTTTAGAAAACTAACTAATTATGATCTAACTGAAAAGGAAATATATGAAATTAAAAACATAATTGTAAAATATTTTTTAGATACTAATTGCACAAAAGAAAAAGTAATCAAATATCTAAAATTAACAAAAGAAGAGCAGAAAATATATTTAGACCAATGAATCTATGAGTAAATGTTATATTTCATAATTCAATAAAACTTAGAAAAAGGCTAAAAAATGGAGAAAAATAGAGCATTAATAAATAAAACTTTACATACAACGGTAAATAGAACCTTGACTGTTAGAACATACGATGTTAAATTTACCAATAAGGAGGAATGAAAATGGAAACGGTAGAAGCAAATATTGATTTTAAATTAATAGGAGAAAGATTAAGAGAAGAAAGATTAAAAAAAGGTATGTCACAAGAAGATTTAGCAGAAAAATTAGATGTAGCAGTAGCATATTTAAGTAGAGTAGAACGAGGAGGAACAACAATAAATTTAACAAGACTAGGGCAAATATCACTTATATTAGATGTTCCTTTAGAACGATTTGTAACAGGAATAATAAAAGAAGATAAAAATTATTTAGAAGAAGATTTTTATGAAATATTTAAACAATGTTCTCAAGATAAAAAAAGATTAATTTATAATATAGCAAGAATAGTTGCAGGAGTGAAATTTGTATGAAAAAATTTCTTTACAAAATACGAAAAATAGTATAAACTACTTTTAGGTGATAATAAATGTATTTAAAAAGATTAGAATTACAAGGGTTTAAATCTTTTGCGGATAAAACAGTATTAGAATTTATGCCAGGAATAACAGCAGTAATAGGGCCTAATGGTTCAGGAAAGAGCAATATATCAGATGCAATACGTTGGATATTAGGTGAGCAAAGTATGAAATCATTAAGAGGCTCAAAATCATTAGATATTATATTTTCAGGGACACAAAATAGGAAATCATTAGGTTTTGCCGAAGGTTCTTTAATATTTGATAATAGTGATGGAAGTTTACCTATTGAATATACAGAAGTTACAATAACAAGAAAAATATATAGAAGTGGGGAAACAGGTTATTATATAAATAAAGTACCATGTAGATTAAAAGATGTATTAGAATTATTTATGGATACTGGTATAGGAAAAGATGGATATTCTATAATAGGGCAAGGTAAAATTGATGAAATTTTAAGTAATAAATCAGAAGATAGAAGAAATATTTTTGAAGAAGCAGCAGGTATTGTTAAATATAGAGTAAGAAAACAAGAATCTGAGAAAAAGCTAGAAAGAACTAAACTTAATTTACTTAGAATAAATGATATATTATCAGAAATAGAATCAAATATAGAACCATTAAAATTAAGTGCTGAAAAAGCTAAAAAATATTTAAACTTAAGAGAAGAATTAAAGAATATAGAAATAGGGCTATTTATATATAATATAGAAAAGTATAAAAAAGATTTAGAAGAAATTGTAAAAGATGAGGAAATTTATAAAGCTCAAAGCAATGAAGAAGAAACAAAAATGGAAAGAATGAAAGCTCTAAAAGAGGAATTAAAAGATAGAATAGATGAAATAACTAACAAAATAGAAGAAATGACAAATATAGGATTTGAAAGTCAAAAAGAAATAGAAATGCTTAATTCTAATATTAGTGTAGCAAAAACCAGAATAGAAAATAATGATGAAAATAGCAAAAGATATGAAAAAGAAATAGAAGAAACAAAACTAAAACTAGAAGATCTAACAAAAGAAGCAGAGCAAAAGAAAGAAAAACAAGAAAATTTAAAAGCAAACAAAGAAAAATTCCAAAAGGAATTAGAAGAAAAAGAAGAAGAACTAAGGAAAATAACAGAAAAATTATCAAGCAAAGAATTAGAAATAGAAGGATATAAGGCAAAAGTATCAGAAAATACGGATAGAAAATATGAATTACAATCTGATATTCATGCACAAGATATTAATTTAGAGAACTTTGAAAAAAGAGAAAAACAAATTCAAAATGAAATAATGACAAATATATCCGAATTAGATAGCACAAGAATGCAAAAAGAAGAAATTTCAAAAGGATTTTATGAAATTGAAAATAAAAGAAATAAAATATTAAAAGAATTACAACAAGTAAATGTAAAAAAAGAAGAAGCAGATAAAAAAATAAAATTATATGAAAGCAATATAAATGCATATCAAGGAGAAAAAAGGATAAAAGAATCAAGATTAAACTTTTTATTAGAAACAGAAAGAGAAAAAGAAGGGTATATAAAAAGCGTAAAATCTTTATTAAAAGATTGCGAAAATATAAAAGAACTTGGAAAAGGTATGCATGGAGTTTTAGCAAATATAATTGAAGTTCCAGAAAAATATCAAACAGCAATAGAAATGTGTTTAGGGGCAAGTCTTCAAAATATTGTTACAGAAACTGAAGAAGATGCAAAAAGATTAGTGGAACACTTAAGAAAAAATAATTTAGGAAGAGCATCATTTTTACCAATTACATCTGTTCATGGAAAAAAAATAGATAAGATAAAAGGAAAAGAACCAGGGGTAATTGGAATTGCATCAGATTTAATAAAATATAGTAAGAAATATGAGCAAATAGTAACAAATTTACTTGGAAGAACTGTAATAGTTGATAATATGGATACAGCAATAAAAGTAGCTAAACAAAATAGTTATACATTTAGAATAATAACCTTAGAGGGTGATATAATAAACCCTTCAGGAGCAATAACTGGGGGGTCAGTTGCTAAAAAGACTGTAAATATATTAGGTAGAGGAAGAGAAATAGAAAAATTACAAAAAGATATAAAAAGTTTAGAAGAGAAAATAAAAAAATGTGAAAAAGAAAAACAAGAATACGAAAATTCAATAGAAGATATTTTTGAAGAAGCAGGAAGTTTTGAAAAAGAATTACAAGAAATTGAAATTACTTATGCAACAGAAAAACAAAAAGTGCTTTTAATTGAAGAAAATATTCTTAAGCAAGAAAAAAGTGTTAATAAACTAAAAGAAGAAAAACAACATATAGAAGAAGAAAGAGAAAAATCAATAAAAAGACAAGAAGATTTAAGAGAAGAAATCAACAAATTAGAAGATGAAACAGAAAAACTTACAAATATTATTAGCGAATATACAAAATTAAATAAAGATAATCAAAAATATATTGATGATTTAAATTTTGATATTACTAATTTAAAAATATCTGTAACATCATTTGATGAAAGTGAAGCGTCTATTGAAGAAATTCAAGAAAGAATTAGTAAAGAAGTAGAAAATGCAAATAAGAGTATACAAAACAAAGAAGAACAAATAGAGAACATAAAACAAGACAATATAGCTTTAAATCAATCTATAAAAGATATAGAAGATAATATAGAAAAAATAAAAGAAGATGTAAAAACAAGTGGAAGTAAAATAGAAGAATTAAAACAAGACAGAATAAACAAGAATGAAAGATTAAGCAGTGTAGAAGAAGATATAAATGAAAAATTTAAAATTATAGAAGATTTAAAAGCACAAATAGTAAAAATAGATGTTAGAAAAACAAAAATAGAAGATGATATAAATGATATTATAAATAAAATGTGGGAAGAGTATGAATTAACACCTAATAATGTTGTGGATTATAGAAGACCTGAAAATGTAGCTTTAACACAAAAGAAAGTTAATTCTCTAAGAAAAGAATTAAGAGAATTACGGAAGTGTAAATGTAGATGCAATAGAAGAATATAAAAACATGAAAGAAAGATATGATTTTATGTGTGAACAAAGAGTGGATTTAGAAGACACTATGGCAAAATTAAGAAAAATAATAACTGACATGACTACAACAATGAAAGAACAATTTAAGGAACAATTCACATTAATTAATAGAAATTTCCAAGAAGTATTTAGAGAATTATTCGGTGGAGGGAATGCAGCACTTAAGCTTGAAGATGAAAATAATATTTTAGAATGTGGAATTGATATTAATGTACAGCCACCTGGAAAAAAACTACAAAATATGATGCTATTATCAGGAGGAGAAAGAGCATTTACCGCAATTGCATTATTGTTTGCAATACTTAAAATAAATCCAGCACCGTTTTGTGTTTTAGATGAAATAGAAGCAGCATTGGATGATGTTAATGTATATAGATTTGCAGACTATTTGAAAAAGTTTTCTAAAGAGACACAATTCTTAGTAATAACACATAGAAAAGGAACAATGGAAGCAGCAGACACTGTTTACGGTGTAACTATGGAAGAAAACGGTATATCAAAATTATTATCAATGAAATTGAGACAATAAGGGACGGTTCCTTTTTGTCTCAACTTTTTATATTATAAATTTTAATATTCCAATGAAAATAAGCAAGATAGAAGAAATAATAGACCATATATTTTTAGGTAAATTACAATTTTTATAAAGATTTTTTCCAAAAAGAAAACCGAGTTTTAGAAACAATAATTGGAAAAAACTTATTAAAAAAGGAAAAATTAAATTATTAATTCCTATAATACTGCTTCCAATACCTATACAAATAGAATCTATCGAAAGTGCTAAACTGAGAAATATAGCTTCTTTGTAATCAATTTTGTTAGAGTTGTCTAAATCAGAATTTGTAGGATCTTTTATAATTTTTATAGTAATTCCTAAAAACTTTATAAAAAATGAATATGTTTTTTCTTTAAGGAGTTTTTTGCTTTTACTGTTTAGTTTAATATCTTTGTCTTTTTGTAATGCTTGAAAAAACATAAATATACCAGCTAATATAAAAATAAAACTACCTAAAGATTTTGTTATATAGTCGGGAAACATATATTTTACTATATTTCCAAAGTATAGAGATATTATTGATATTAAGAATGATATTATAAAAATAACTATTTTTCCAAGAAAAGTAATTTTTGTGTTTTTAATTCCATATGTTATTCCAATTCCGAAGAGAATCAATACTACTTGATATTGATAAGATTAACGTACTTAATAACATAATAAAACCCCCTATAACATATTATGATTAAATTTTTAATATGTTAGGGGGAGTTTTAATTATCTAATTTTCTTGTTAAAAAATCAGAATCATCAAAAAATTTTTCTATTGGTACTTCGAGTATTTGACTAATTTTCCATAATGTATATACACTTATTCCTTGTTCGATATGTTTACTTTCTAAATTACCTATTAATGCTGTTGAAACGTTTATTTTTTCAGCAAGTTCGGCTTGTGTCAATTTTCCTTTTTTTATATTATATAATTTTCTATAATATTTTATATTTTTACCTATTATTTTAAACAATTCTTTTGCTTCAAAATCTGACATTGTTTACCTCCAAAATCTTTTAATATATTATATTTTCTAATTTTATAATGAAAAATACAATAAACTTAAAATGGTATTTTATCATTGACAATGATAAAATAATGTAGCATAAAATTTATATAGAGTATATAGGAGGAGTTAAAAATGAACGAAAGAATAAGTAAAAAAGGAATAACATTAATATCTTTGGTAGTAACTATTGTGGTCTTGTTAATATTAGCCGGAGTAAGTGTATCAATGTTAACAGGTGATAATGGAATACTTAGGCGGGGCAAGTGAGGCTAAAATAAAAACAGAATTAGCAAGTTATAAAGAGCAAGTAGAATTATTTAAAATAGAGCAAATATCTAAAAATAATAGTTTTTTAGATGAGAGTTTAACAGCAGGAAAAAATAATTTGTTTTATAATACACAAAGAGAAGAAGAACAAGGAAAAGGAACAATAAAAGATGTAGTAGAAAATATAAGTGATACTTATTTTGAAAAGATGGAGATAATAAAAGAAGAATTACTAATAAATACAAAAGATAATAATGAAATAAAAATAGCTAAGGAGTTAGGAATAAAAGTAAATCCGTATGATATAGATGAAAATGGAGTATTACTATCTACTGGAAATAATTTAGCATTAATGGATGAAAGTGGAACAATAACAATACCAGATAATGTAACAGAAATAGGAGCAGGAGCATTTGCAAATGAAGGATTAAAAACAATAATAATACCAGGAACAGTAAAGAAAATACAAGCAAATGCATTTGCATATAATAGCACATTAGAGACAGTAATAATGCAAGAGGGAGTTGAAGAGATAGGAGAAGAAGCATTTTTATCTTGTAGTAAATTAAAAAATATAACTTTGCCTGAAAGTTTGAAAAAGATGGAAAAAAATGTTTTAAATTAACAAATATATCTGAGGCAACGGTTCCTTCAGGCATTGAAAGAATAGAAAATGGAACTTTTGCAAATTGTCGAAATCTAAGTAAAGTAATATTATCAGAAGGATTAAAAACTATTGGAGATTTTGCGTTTCAATATGATAATATTTTAGAAATAACAATACCATCAACGGTAGAGACAATAGGGAAAAGTGTGTTTTATAATAATATGAATTTAACTAAAATAGAAATAAATAAAAAGGAGGGGAAGGAAGCAAATTTCATTTACGAAGAAGGTATGCTAATGCCCAAAGACAAAAGTGAGATATTATTTATATCAAATGCTTATTTAATAAGCATAGATGAATTTGAAATACCAAGTGGAATAAAAAATTTTAATATCTCCATTATGGATTTTACTAATATAACTAAAATAATTATTCCAGCATCATTAACAAGTGGGTTAAATGCTGAATATTTTCCTTGGTCAATAGAAAGTATCGAAATAGAAGAAGGCAATAAAAAATATATAGTATCAGATATAGATAAAATATTATATACTCAAGATACAAAAGAGATAATATCATGTTATTCAAAAGAAAAAATAATAAATCTTAAAGAAAATGAATTAGGGCTATTAAAAACAGGAAATTATTCATTTAGACAAGCAAAAAATGTTGAAACAGTAACTCTACCAGATAGCTTAGAAAAAATCGGACCACGAACGTTTACAAATTGCAATAATATAAAGGAAATAAATATAGGAGAAAATGTAAATAATATAGATGGGTTATTTAAATATAAGAATTATAGTGGAATAGTAAATATATCCAAAAAAAATAATAGCTATATAGTGAAAAATAATATTTTATATACAAAAGCAGAACCTAAAACATTAGTGGTTGTTTTAAATCAAATAAATGGTGGATTTAGCATTGACAGTTCAGTGAAAGTTATAGGAAATGTAGCTTTCTATGAGCAAAAGTTAATGACAAATGTAATAATACCTAATAGTGTAATTGAAATTAAAAATTCTTTTGGTGGTTGCATAGGATTGAAGAGTATAGAAATACCAGGTAGTGTAGAAAGTATTGGTGAAAATTGTTTTGTGGATTGTAGTAATTTAGAAAAAGTAACTATTTATAATGAAAAGTTATTAGAAACAGCACCATGGGGAGCAGTAAAAGGTGATAAAGTAATAGATTTTAAAGGCTAAAATTTGTTGACATGAGTAAAAATAAATGTTATAATCTAATTAGTCATAAGGAATATTTATGATATAAAACAATAAAATAAAAGTAAGACCGAAGTCTTACTTGTTGGAATTAGAATTGGGGTCTTGATGTGATGGTCTGACCTCAATTTTTTCTTTGCTAATTATTGTTATGTAATTACAAAGATAGCAAATACCGAACTAAAAGTCCGATGCAAAGAATTATAAAGCCTACACCTAAGCAAAAAAGAAAATTTCCCAATGTTCATCACCTCCTGACTGATGAATTTGCAACAATGTAGTTGCATTATAGAAGTAAAAACTCAATAGTCTTTACTTTTAAATACAACTACGATGTCTTGGTGAATTTCCTAAAACCAACAAGATTATTATATAAAAGATAATAATTAATGTCAATAAAAAAATAAAAAAATAAAAACATAATAGTTTAAATTAATTTTTAAGCTATTATATTTTTTGTAATAAAAATAGTATGTCCCACATAATATTAAATAAATAAATGAAGGATGTGTCCCAACTGCTCGTTTTCGAGCAAAAGGAAACGTCCCCAAGGAGGTAAATATGTGGGAAACACTTAGAAAAGAAGAAGTTTTAAAAGAACTAAAGACAAGTTTTAAAAGTGGCTTAAGTGAAGAGGAAGTAATATTTAGACAGAATAAATATGGAAAGAACAAAATTTCTGAAAGGCCAAAAGAGAGTTTATTGGTAAAGTTTTTTAAACAATTTAATGATTTTATGATTATTATTTTAATAATTGCATCAGTAATATCAGCGGGGGTTTCTTACTTTCAAGGGCAGAATGATTATATAGACTCTATTATAATAATTGTAATTGTAGTATTAAATGCACTTATGGGAGTTATACAAGAGGCAAAAGCAGAGAAGTCGATTGAGGCTTTAAAGCAAATGACACCTTTAAAAGCAAAGGTTGTAAGAGAAGGACAAGTAAAACAAATAAATGCAGAAGAAATAGTACCAGGGGATATTATAATTTTGGAAGCTGGAAATTATGTACCGGCTGATGTGAGGCTTATTGAAACGCACAATTTGAAAGTAGAAGAATCAAGTTTAACTGGTGAAACAGAAGGAATATTAAAAAATGCTGATATGATTGCTAAAAAAGATATTGCATTAGGAGATATGGTAAATATGGCATTCATGTCAAGTGTTGTTGTAAATGGTAATGGAAAAGCAGTTGTAACAGAAACAGGAATGAATACTAAGGTCGGAAAAATTGCAAATATGATAATAGAAAATGAAAGTCCTGAAACACCAATACAAAGAAAATTAGCACAAGTTGGTAAGATTTTAGGATTAATATGTTTAGGAATTTGTGTACTTATTTTTATAATTGGTATGATAAAGAAAATAAACCCAATAGAAATGTTTATGACATCTGTTGGACTAGCTGTTGCAGCTATTCCAGAAGGATTACCTGCGATTGTTACAATAGTATTGTCTATTGGAGTTACTAAAATGGCTAAAAATCATGCAATAATTAGAAAATTACCAGCAGTAGAAACATTAGGAAGTAGTAATGTTATTTGTACAGATAAAACTGGAACTTTAACCAAAAATCAAATGACAGTTGTGGAAACAAAAAGTAAAAATACTAATTTTCTATTTGAACTTGCAAGTATGTGTACAGATAGTGAAATTGTTTTAGAAAATGGTAAAGAAAAAATTAAAGGAGAGGCGACTGAAGTTGCAATAGTAGAAGGAGCATTAAAATATAATATTAATAAATTAGAATTATATAATAAAATGCCTAAAGTTAATGAAATACCATTTGATTCTAATAGGAAAATGATGACGACAATACATAAATTAGATAAAGGATATAGAATAATTACAAAAGGAGCACCAGATGTATTATTAAATAAATGCAATTTATCACTCCTTGAAAAAAATAATATAGAAATTCAAAACAAAAATATGGCAAAAAAAGCTTTAAGAGTAATTGCAGTTTGTTATAAAGATGTGGCAATATTGCCTAATAATATAGAAAGTAAAAATATAGAAATAGGATTAAAATTTGTTGGACTAATAGGGATGATAGATCCTCCAAGAGATGGTGTAAAAGATGCTGTTTCAACCTGTAAAAAAGCAGGAATAAAAACTGTTATGATAACAGGAGACCATATAGACACAGCGAAAGCTATTGCTAAAGAACTAGGGATTTTAGGAAAGTATGATAAGGCAATAACAGGAAAAGAATTAGATAAAATAACAGAAGAAAATTTACAAAAGGAAATAGGTAATTATTCAGTTTTTGCAAGAGTAAATCCAGAACATAAAGTAAAAATTGTAAAAGCTTGGCAAAATTTAGGTTCTGTTGTAGCAATGACAGGAGATGGAGTAAATGATAGTCCAGCATTAAAACAAGCAGATATTGGAATTGCTATGGGAAAGAATGGAACAGATGTTGCTAAAAGTGCTTCTGATATGATACTTACTGATGATAATTTTGTTACTATTGTAAAAGCTGTAAAACAAGGAAGAAATATTTATGATAATATTAAAAAAGCTATTCATTTCCTAATTTCTACAAATATAGGAGAAATTGTAACTATTTTTATGGGACTTGTATTAGGTTTAAAATCACCACTTTTAGCAATACAATTATTATGGGTAAATTTAGTAACAGATTCATTACCAGCAATAGCAATAGGATTAGAACCAGCTGAAGAAAATATAATGACAAGAAAACCAATAAATAGCAAAAAAGGAATTTTTACAGATGGATTATGGAGTAAGATTATTGTTGAAGGAATAATGTTAGGAATGCTAACTTTAATAGCATTTAGTATTGGAAATAAATATTATGGATTAGAGGTAGGTAGAACAATGGCATTTGTTTCATTAGGAGTTTTAGAACTTGTTCATAGTTTCAATATAAAAAGTGAAAAATCTATTTTTGAGAAAGGGATCTTTGAAAATAAATTTTTAATAGGAAGCTTTGTATTAGGAATATTTGTACAAACAGTAGTTGTTATTGTTCCAACATTTGCTAATATATTTAATTTAGTACCTTTAAATAATATACAATGGATAATTGTAGCTATTATTTCAATATTACCAATACCTATTATAGAATTACAAAAAAAGATAAATGAAATTAAATTCGGAAAAATAGTTTATGCAAAAAAACAGAATATATAAAAATTAAGTAAAATTAGTGAAGGAAAATGTTGTAAATTACTTGAAATGTCTAAAAAAATATGATAAAATAATACTGTTTTGAAAAAACAGTTAGATTTTTCAAATCTCTACTTACAGAAAATGTAGGTTATAAATCCAAAGGGAGGTGAAAATAATGACAAAATATGAAAGTGTTGTCATTGTTAGTCCAAATGTAGATGAAGAAGGCTTAAAAGCTTTAGAAGAGAAATTTACAGGATTAATCAATGAAAACGGTAAAGTGGAAACAGTTGAAAGTATGGGAAAAAGAAAATTAGCTTATGAAATTAAAAAATTCACAGAAGGTACATACTTAGTATTCAACTTTGAAGCTAAACCAGAATTCATAAGAGAACTTGAAAGAGTTTACAGAATTACAGACGAAGTTCTAAAGTACATGACTATTGACAGAGAATAGTTAAAAAAGAAAAATAGGAACCTAATAAAAAATTAGGAAAGGTGATAATATATGAACAAAGTTATATTAATGGGAAGATTAACAAGAGATCCAGAAGTAAGATATACTCAAACAAATAATACACTAGTTGCATCTTTTAGTTTAGCAGTAAATAGAAGATTTGTTAGACAAGGAGAAGAAAGACAAGCAGATTTTATAAATATTGTTGCTTGGAGCAAACTAGGAGAATTTTGTAGTAAATACTTTAAAAAAGGACAACAAGTAGGTATAATAGGAAGAATTCAAACAAGAACATGGGATGATGACCAAGGTGTTAAACATTATGTTACAGAAGTAGTTGCGGAAGAAGCTTATTTTGCAGATAGCAAAAGAGAGCCATCAGCTGATAATTCTACTTTTGAAAACACATTCGGAAGCACTGAACCAGGTAGCATGGGTTCTGATTTTGAAATGTCTTCAGGAGATGACCTACCATTCTAGTAGATTTAGGAGGGAATAATAAAATGTCAGATAAAAAACAAAATAGAAGAAATAAAAACTATGATGATGACTACAATCCAAGATTTAGAAAACAAAGAAAAAAAGTATGTTTATTGTGTAGCGATAAAAACTTTGAATTAGATTATAAAAATCCTGAACAATTAAAGAAATTTATTAATGATAAAGGAAAAATATTACCAAGAAGAACAACAGGAGCTTGTAGTAAACATCAAAGAGACATAACAAAGGCAGTAAAAAGAGCAAGACAAATTGCTATACTACCTTATTCTCAAAATTAGGGGTTAAATATTAAATAGCTGTTACCTTTTTAAATTAAAGGAAACAGCTATTTTTATATAATAGGAAAGTAACACAAACTGTTTTAAAATTAAGTAAAAAATAAAAATTTACTTCAAATTACTTGCAAAAATTTGTTTTGTATGATATAAATATAAAACAGATGGAGGTGAGAATTTGAAACTAACATTTGCATTTGA
>CALXFB010000044.1 GCA_944387475.1 uncultured Clostridia bacterium | reverse complement strand
TATGTTTTTTCAATATATTTTTATAAAAAATTAATGTAAGCTTTTATTATTTTGCCTACATTAATTTTACACTAACTTAAAAAAACATTGAATTTACTATATTATTAATGTATAATATCTATGAGGTGTAGAAATATGGATAAAATAGGAATTGTAGTTGCAATGGAAGAAGAGAAAAATGCTGTTAAAAATATTATGAAAGATGTAGAGTTAGAAGAAATTTATGAATTAGATTTTTTTAAAGGAAAAATTCAAGGAAAAAAATGTGTATTAGTTCAAAGTGGTGTTGGAAAAGTAAATGCTGCAAGAACTACTCAAATCTTAATTGATAAATATAAAGTAAATAAAGTAATTAATGTAGGAGCAGCTGCTTCAATTAATCCAATGCTTAATATTGGTGATGTTTTAATTGGTAAGTATGTTGTTCAACATGATTTTGATATAACAGCTTTTGGACATAGTAAAGGATATATTACAGGTGTTGGAGATAAAGTTGAATGCGATAGTGATTTTTTAGAAAAAGTTGAAGAAAAGTTAAAAGAGGAGAAACAGTTTAATAGAAAAGATGATGATAGAAGAGAGTATAATATAAGAACAGGTGTAATTGCTACTGGAGATATTTTTTGTTCAGAAATATCTACAAGAGATGAGATAAGTGCTAAATTTCATGCAGATGCTGTTGATATGGAATGTGCTGCAATTGGGCAAGTATGCTATTTAGATGATATATCTTTTATTGTTATTAGAGGAATTTCAGATACTCCTGATGGTAAAAATGCTAATACTTTCGATAAAAATTTAGAATTAGCTTCTAAAAGATGTGTAGAAGTTCTAAACGAGTTTTTAGATAAAATATAAACCATTAAATTAAATTTGCAAAAATCACTTGATTTTTTACAATATTTGTGGTACAATTAATTTGT
Source organism: uncultured Clostridia bacterium (assembly GCA_944387475.1). Taxonomy (GTDB): domain Bacteria; phylum Bacillota; class Clostridia; order TANB77; family CAG-508; genus CAG-269. The sequence goes on along the minus strand of CALXFB010000044.1, from coordinate 12,908 downwards.
GTTTAAAAGAGAGGTGAAGACTTAATAGTTATGAAAGAAGTAAATATAGGAGAGAAAAAAACAGCATGGAAAGAATTATTAAAGTCATTTTTTAGTTCTGATGAGCAATTAGAGGAAGAAAAAAATAGAGAAGAAATTGAATTTAATAGAGAATATAGTGATATATTAAATAAAACTAAAAGTGAAGTAAGTTCATTAGAAGAAATGTTACAACATAAAGATATTAAAGTTAGTAGAAAACCAAGAAGAACTAAAAGAGAACAGACTAAATTGCAAGAAAGAGAGGCTGTTTTTAAAGGCAAAGAACAAGAAATTGATGAACAAGAAAGATAAAATGCAGGAATTTTTTAAAAATTCTTGTATTTTTATCTTGACAAATGGGAAAACTACCTTTATAATAAATATTGTTGTTGATATGGCGAAGTAGCTCAGTTGGCTAGAGCATTCGGTTCATACCCGAAGGGTCATGTGTTCGAATCACATCTTCGCTACCAACTCCCGAATAGGGAGTTATTTTTTTGTCTTTGAATTTTAAAATAAAAGTAGTTTTTGTTAAAATGTTTTAAAAGTTTATAAAAAATAAATTGTTAGTATTTATAAATTATTATTCTTTGTTCATAAAATTAATAGAGAAAAGATTAGAAAAAAGTGATAATATTTTTTTAGAAAAAGAGGTGAGAAAAATGCTAAATAAAATCTGTACCTTTTTGACTAATAAAATAAGAAAGAATTTACCAGATGTTGATGAAGAAAGAGCAGAAGTAATAAATTTTGGTCTTCAAAATATAATAGGCGAATTTCCTAAAATAATACTTGTTTTTGTAATTGCTTATATATTAGGAATATTTAAATGGACGTTATTTACTTTTATAGCATTATTTATATATAAAGGAGCATCTGGAGGAGTTCATTTAAAAACACATTTAGGATGCATACTACTTACAACAGCATTTTATTGTTTAATACCATTTATATCGCAATATTTTGAATTAGTAGGAATAGCAAAATATATTACAATATTATGTGTATGGATATTGGGAATTATAATGATAAAAATGTATGCTCCAGCAGACACTGAAGCAATTCCTATATTAGAAACAAAGGTAAGGAAAAAGAAACAAATAGTTTCATATATAAGTTTTACAATTGGACTTTTAATAGCATTAATTTCGAATAATCAAATGATTGTAAATATATTGATTTTAGCAAACTTTATACAAACATTAACAATAACAAGAATTGCATATAGATTAACAAATAGTAAATATGGCTATGAAGTATATGGAGATGCTTCGGCTTAAAACAGTGTAATATAAAATATATACCGGTGATATTTTATATAATATATTTCTTAAAAGGAGGAGAAACAATGTTTAAATTTTTAGCAAAAGTAGCAGAAAAATATGCAAAAGCAACAAATACAGCATGTGCAGCATTTGCAATATTCCATCAACCTAAAATGCCTAAGAGTATGATAAAAAAATATTAAATACATAGACAAAGAAAGTAGTTTTTATTCTACTTTCTTTTTAGTAGTATATTTCTAATTTTTGAGAAAAATATTTATCTGTTTTAGATGTAAACAAACTAACATTATTATTATGTTCAACTAATTTTTTAACTTCCCATAATCCAATTCCGGAATGATCTTGTTTACTAGATAATCCCTTTTCAAAAATTCTTTCAGTATCAATATCTTTATTTTTATAAGTATTTTCTATTAAAACTAATTGCCTAGAGTTTTTATGATCATCTTTAAAAACTAAATTAATTATTTTTTCTTCACATTCGCTACTTGCTTCAATAGCATTATCAAGTAATATTCCTAAAATTCTTGCAAATTCATATATTTTCATATGTAATGAGTTTAAATCTAAAAGAAATGTTATATTAAATTTAATATCTTTAGAACTAGCTTCATAATATTTTTTAGCTAATAAATTGTATATACCACCATTATTAATTATTTCCGGATTTAGTAAGTATAAGTTATTTATTTTTTGAGAGTCATGTTCTAATTCAGAATAATATTTTTTAAGCCCATTCATATCATTTGTAGCAATATATCCACCAATAGTAGTTAAAATATTATCAAAATCATGTTTAAAACCTCTAACACCATCATGTAAAATATGAAGACTTCTATTATATTCTTTAGTGCTTTCAAGTTCCTGAGTAGTTATAATTAATTTAAAGATTCGTGTTAATGTATAGATGCTAAGCATAAAGTAAACAACTAAAGAAATAAAGCCTAAAAAGGTAATAAAAATAGGCAATCTATCAACATAATAAAATAAAGTTATGGATTGTACGATAATTGCCAATATTCCTATGCATAGATTTGCTATTATAACAGCTTTGTCTTTTTTGTTTATGCTTTCAGAAAAACTAAAATTTAATTTACTATGTTTTAGAATTATTATACAAATTGTAGTAATAACATATATTAATAAAAGATATAGTACTCTATAAATAGGAATAGTACTTAATTGTTCACTGGTAATATTAAATATTGTAATAAAAGGATTTAATATCAATATTCCTATTAAATTAAAAATAACAAGGGATAAAACACTTGCTATAATACTTTTTACGAAAGGTGGCTTAAAAATAAAGTATTGAAGTATTATTGCAAAAAAGTAGTTTATAAATACATTAAAAGGACTAGGGATAACAAATAGAGTAAATAAAATTAAAACATTAATACTAAAAGTATAGATTATTTTAACTTTTGTCTTGAGCGTGAGTTTTAATATATTGGTGTACAAAAGTAATATTAAATAGTTCTCTATAATTACTCCTATTATCAATATTATGTTTATTATAGTATTGTTTGAACTACTAATTGCAGTCCAGATATTATTCAAAATTTCCATAATTTTTTAATACCTCCATTAAATCTGATTTGTATTTAGGTCCAATTTCACAAGTACTTCCATCTTTGAAAGTAATAGTACCTGAAACTGGTTCAACATCCTTTATTTGAGTAATGTTAGCAATACATGATTTATGGCATCTTTTATAATTGCTAGGTAAAGTGTCTTGGATTTTAGCGAAAGAACTATAAGCATCATAATTACGAGATGTGGTGTGGAAAACTAATTTCATTCCATCTCTTTTTATATATTGAATTTCAGATGCATCAATAATTGTGTTTTTATTATCGATTTTAATATATTTTTTTGGTTGTCCGTTAATATCCTCAAATAATCTTATAATAGTTTCTTCTAATCTGGCACAAGTAATAGGTTTTGGAATGTAATCAAAAGTTTTGAATTTATAAGCATATATTACATATTCTAAATGACCAGTAGTAAAAATAAGATAAGAATTTTTATTAAATTTTCTAATTGCTTCAGCTAATTCTAAACCAGCTTTGCTAGTTTTTAATTGTATATCAAGCATAATTACATCTACTTTGTTGTTGCTGACAAAATCTAACATATCTTTAGTAGCTGTAGTTTTATAAATAACATTTGCATCAAAATTGTTTTTAGTAAAAATAGTATCGAGCATATTTTCTAATTTATTTAAAATGTTCATGTTATCATCGCATAAAGCAAATTTTAGCATAAAATCACCTTCTTTTGTATATTATAAAAAATTGGAAACAAGGTTCCAGACGACAAAAAGAAACAAATTACCTTATTTTTCCAAAAACAATACCAATATATGATAAATTACAAATATTGTCAATAGAAATTTACAAATTTATCCAATTTTCGAAAATAAAAAAATTTAAAAAAATACTTGAAATTAGACAAAAACTTTGATATAATAATTATCGTGATTAAACACGCTTATAGCAGTTTTGCAGGAAGTGCCTAAATTTTAGGTCCTAAGAAACGAAAAACTTAAGCGGAAGAATAACAAAAAGGGAGGAATTTAAAATGTCAGTAGTTGCAATGAAACAATTACTAGAAGCTGGTGTTCATTTTGGACATCAAACAAGAAGATGGGATCCAAGAATGGCTGAATATATTTTTCAAGCAAGAAATGGTATCCATATAATTGATTTACAAAAGACATCAAAAAAATTAGATGAGGCTTATGATTTTATTAGAGAACAAGCCGAAGAAGGAAAAACAGTTCTTTTTGTAGGAACAAAAAAACAAGCACAAGAATGCATAAAAGAAGCAGCTTTAAAATGTGGAATGTTTTATGTAGATAAAAGATGGTTAGGTGGAATGCTAACAAACTTTGATACAATACAAAAAAGAATACAAAGATTAAAAGACTTAGAAACAATGGAACAAGATGGAACTTTTGATGTATTACCTAAAAAAGAAGTAATCTTATTAAGAAAAGAAATGGAAAAACTAGAAAGAAACTTAGGTGGAATAAAAGAAATGAGTGAACTACCAGGAGTTATATTCTTAGTAGATCCAAAAAAAGAGAGAATAGCAGTATTAGAAGCTAAAAAATTAGGAATACCAACAGTTGGACTAGTAGACACAAACTGTGATCCTAATGATGTTGATTATGTTATTCCTGGAAATGATGATGCTATAAGAGCTGTTAAGTTAATTGCAGATGTTATGGCAAATGCTGTTATTGAAGGAAAACAAGGTGAGAGCTTTGATATGGAAAGTGAAGATGAAGAACAAGAAGTAGAAGAAGATGTAACATCAATAGAGCAAGTAGTAGCAGAAGAAGATAGCGAGGAAGAAGAAAAAGTAGAAGAATAAAAATGTTAATAAGAAGAGTAGAGCTTTTCTGCTCTACTCTTTAAAAATATAAAAGGGAGGAAAGAACTATGATTACAGCAAGTCAAGTAAAAGAGCTTAGAGAAAAAACAGGTGCAGGTATGATGGACTGCAAAAAAGTTTTAACTGAAACAGATGGAGATATGGAAAAAGCAATTGAATTATTACGTGAAAGAGGAATTGCAAAAGCAGCTAAAAAATCAGGAAGAGTTGCAGCTGAAGGATTAGTTGAAGCATATATTTCAGAAGATGGAAAAGTAGGAGCAATTGTAGAAGTAAATGCAGAAACAGATTTTGTTGCTAAAAATGAAGAATTTAAAGAATTTGTATTAAGTGTTGCAAAACAAGTTGTTTTAAAAAATCCTAAAGACTTAGATGATTTATTAGCACAAGAATCAATAGACGAAGCTGGAAAAACAGTAAAAGATGTATTGACAGATAAAATTGCAAAAATCGGAGAAAATATGAATATAAGAAGATATGCAAGATTTGAATCTGAAGGATTAATTGAAAAATATATTCATGGAGATGGAAAAATAGCTGTTTTAGTAAATATGAAAGGTGGAAATCATGAAGTTGCAAAAGATGTATGTATGCAAATTGCAGCAGCAAGACCAGAATATTTAAATGAGGCATCAGTTCCAGAAGATAGAGTAGAAAAAGAAAAAGAAATATTAAAAGCACAAACAATGAATGAAGGTAAACCAGAAGCAATAGCTGAAAAAATAGTTCAAGGAAGAATTAGAAAATTCTTTGAAGAAGTATGTTTAGTAGATCAAGTTTTTGTTAAAGATCCTAATAAAAAAGTTTCTGACTTATTAAAAGAAAATAATGCAGAAGTAGTTGAATTTGCAAGATTTGAAAAAGGTGAAGGAATTGAAAAAAAGGAAGAAAATTTTGCAGAGGAAGTTATGAAACAATTACAATAAGATAGTAAATAATAAGGTTGCTAATTTTAAAGTTAGCAACTTTTTTGATTAAAAAATAATAAAGAATTATGAGGACACAAAAAATTCACAAAAAAAATATTGACATAATTTGTTTTATGTAGTATTATTAATATGTTTTAAATCTGAATTTAAAATTTTTAGGGAATATCGTCTCAATTTTCAGTAGAAAATTTAGAAAAATAAATTAGGGGGAATAAATATTTATAATTAAAAATAATGATATATATTTTTATAGAAACTATTATATTTTAAAGTTTTTAAAATAAAAAATATATAAATTATACGTAAAGGTTTATTTTGTACTTGAAAAGATATTTTAAAATTGTTATAATAAGGAGGAAGATAATTGGAATATAATTTAAAAAGGGATGTTGACTTTAAAGCATTTTTTTCAAGAAAGGAAAAATATTTAAAAAGTTTTTTGGAAGCACTTTTGGATATGGAAATTTACAAAATAGAAATAAATCAAGAAGTGCATGTAGAAAAATTACTAAAAGAAGAAAAAGGCGGAAGCATGGACTTACAGGCTGAAATTAATGAAGATACAATAGTAAATATAGAAATGCAAAGAAAGAATTATCAAAATATCGAGCAAAGAAGTACATATTATAGTTCAAGAATAATTTCAAGAAGTTTAAGAGCAGGTATGGATTATACTAAAATTAAAAAAGTTATAATGATAAATATATTAGATTATATCTTATATAAAGAACATGATGAATATATATCAAAAACAGCAATAGTACTTGATAAACATAGAAATCACGAGGTAATAAGGGAAATGCAATGGTATTTTATAGAAATACCAAAAATTAGAAAATTAGCTGATATTGATTTAGATAATATTGTGAATCAATGGCTTATATTTATCGATAATAAAAATAGGAGGTTAGTGAAGATGGTAAAAGAAAGAAACAAAATATTTAAAGAAGCAGAGGAAGATTTAAAATATTTAACAGGAGAAGAAGAAGAAAGAAGATTGCAAGATTTAAGAGAAAAGTGGGAATTTGACAGAATAAGCGAAACAAATTATGCAAGAGAAGAAGGAGAGAAAATAGGAGAAAGGCGTGGCATGGAAATAGGAGAAAAGCGCGGCATGGAAATAGGAGAAAAGCGTGGTATGAAAATAGGAGAAAAGCGTGGTATGGAAATAGGTGAAAAAAATATAATAAAAACACTATTAAAAAATAATATGTCACCAAAAGAAATAGCAGAAAAAACAGGAATTGCATTAGGAAAGATATTAAGGATGGTAAATTAATTATTCTTTTAAAGTATATTAAATAAAGGTTTTTAATATACTTTGTTTTTCTATTATATAAAAATTAAGAAATTATTAAAAAAATACTGTATTTTTTCAAAATATATGATAAAATATGCTAGAAAATAAAAATAAGGAGTAAGAAAATGCAGGAAACAAAGTATAAAAGAGTATTACTAAAATTAAGTGGAGAAGCATTAGCAGGAAAAAAAGGAACAGGAGTTGATGTAGAGACAGTAGGAAAAATATGTGATAGGGTAAAAGAAATCGTAGAAATGGGAGTACAAGTAGCAATAGTAGTAGGAGGAGGAAATTTTTGGAGAGGAAGAAATGGACATCAAATGGAAAGAACAACAGCTGATTACATGGGGATGTTAGCAACAGCTATGAATGGCTTAGCTCTTCAAGATGCCTTAGAAACAAGAGGAGTATTTACAAGAGTACAAACAGCAATAGAGATGAGAGAAATTGCAGAACCATTTATTCAAAGAAAAGCAGAAAAACATTTAAACAGAGGAAGAGTAGTAGTATTTGCATGTGGTACAGGGCATCCGTTTTTTACAACAGATACAGCAGCAGTTTTAAGAGCGATAGAAATAGATGCAGATGTAATATTACTTGGAAAATCAGTAGATGCAGTATATGATTCAGATCCAAAAGAAAATCCTAATGCAAAAAGATATGAAGAAGTATCATATATGGAAGCATTAGAAAAAGATTTAAAAGTTATGGACTCAACAGCAATAGCAATGTGTAGAGATAATCAAATGCCTTTACTAGTATTTGGAATAGAGGATCCAGAAAATATAGTAAAAGCAGTAAAAGGAGAAAAAATAGGTACTATTGTAAAATAGGAACATAGATACAAAAGAAGAATAAAGAAAGGTATAAAATAAAATTAAAAGGAGAGATTATTATGGATTACAAAAATTTAGAAGAAAAGATGGAAAAAGCAATAGAAGTTTTTAGCGGAAAATTAGCAGAGGTAAGAGCAGGAAGAGCAAATCCTGCAATATTAAATAAAATAAGAATAGACTATTATGGAACACAAACACCAATTAATCAAGTAGCTGCAATATCAGTACCAGAAGCAAGATTAATTGTTATTCAACCATGGGATATGAGTGTTTTAAAAGAAATCGAAAAAGCAATTTTAGCATCTGATATAGGAATAAATCCTAATAATGATGGAAAGGTAATAAGATTAGCTTTTCCAGAATTAAATGAAGAAAGAAGAAAAGAATTAGTAAAAGATATAAAGAAAATGGGAGAAGAAACAAAAGTAGCTGTAAGAAATGTAAGAAGAGAAGGAATAGATTTAGCAAAATCTATGCAAAAAAATGGAGAAATGACTGAAGATGAATTAAAAAATGCAGAAAATGAAATACAAAAAATGACAGATAAATATATAGAAGAAGTAGAAAAAATATTAGCAAATAAAGAAAAAGAAGTAATGGCAGTATAGTTTTATAAAAATATTTATCATTTGTGAGGGGTAAATGATGGAAGTTAAAGAAGAACTAAAAAAATATCAGGAAAAAATAAATAGAGAATTAGAAAAATATTTAAGAAAAAAAGAATGTTTAGAAGGTATTCTAAATGAAGCCATGGAATATAGTTTAATGGCTGGAGGGAAACGTTTAAGGCCAATACTTGTAATTTCTACATATAAAATATTTAAAGGTGACGTAGAAAAATGTCTGCCTTATAGCGTAGCAATAGAGATGATACACAATTTTTCATTAATACATGATGATTTACCTGGCATTGATAATGATGATTTTAGACATGGAAAATTAACAAATCATAAAAAATATAATGAGGCAACAGCAATTTTAGCAGGAGATGGTTTATTAAATTATGCATATATTGTTATTAGCCAAGACTTAAAAAATACATTAAATGAAGTAGAAAATGGGAAAAAGAATTATTTAGAATTTACTAAAAAATTACAAGTATTTAATGAATTTACAAATGCTGTAGATAGAATGATAGCAGGTGAATATGTTGATACTGAATATGAAGGAAAAGACATTACAGCTGGTGATTTAGAGTATATTCATGAAAACAAAACAGGAGCATTACTTAAATTATGTGTTAGAATGGGAGCAATTTTAGGTGGTGCAAATGATGATGAGTTAAAAAAATTAACATCTTATGCTGAAAAAATAGGATTAGCTTTTCAAATAAAAGATGATATTTTATCTGAAATAGGTGATGAAAATATATTAGGAAAACCTGTTGGAAATGATAAAGAACATGGAAAATGTACATATGTTTCTAAATATGGACTAGAAAAGTCAAAAGAAATATTAGATAAAATAACAAAAGAAGCGATAGAAAATATAGAATGTTTTGGTGATAAAGCTGAATTTTTAAAAGAGTTAGCTTTATATATCAAAAATAGAAATAAATAGTAAAGGGGAAACATAATGGAATTTGAAAAAGAGAATATGCCTAAACATATAGCAATAATAATGGATGGAAACAGAAGATGGGCAAGAAAACAAGGAAAAAATGCAAGTTATGGGCATAAAGAAGGAGCAAAAACTTTAGAAAGAATAGTAAGATATGCAAATAAAATAGGTTTAGGTTATATAACAGTATATGCGTTTTCAACAGAAAATTGGAAGAGAGCAGAAGATGAAGTAAAAGCTTTAATGATGCTTCTTCAAAATTATTTAGATGATTATTCAAAAAGAGCAGATACAGAAAATATAAAAGTGAAAATTTTAGGTGATATTACAGCTTTATCTACTGGTATGCAAAAGTCTATTTTAAAATGTATGGAAAGAACGAAGAATAATACTGGTGTTACTTTTAATATTGCACTTAATTATGGAGGAAGAGATGAAATTGTAAAGGCTGTTAAAAGTATTGCCAAAGATGTTAAGCAAGGAAATATAAATGTGGATGATATAAATGAAGATATGATTTCTAATAATTTATATACAAAAGGAATGCCAGATCCAGATTTATTAATTAGAACAAGTGGAGAGTTAAGATTAAGTAATTTCTTACCTTGGCAAGTTGTGTATTCGGAGTTTTTATTTATAGATAAAAATTGGCCAGATTTTTCAGAAAAAGATTTAGATAATGCTATAATTGAATATCAAAAAAGAACAAGAAAATTTGGAGCAAATTAAAAGAAAAGGAATGAAAAGTAATATGGATATAAAAAGAATAACATCAGGATTATTAGGTTTTCCATTAGTGTTATTAATTTTAATTTTAGGGAATAATATAATAGTAGCAATAGCTTTAACTATAATTGCTCTTCTTGCAATGAATGAATATTTTAATGCTATATCAAAAGTAGCAAAGCCAGTAAAATGGCTTCGGTTATATGAGCTGTCTTATTATTGCACTAATACCAATGTTATTGAATATAGAAGCAGAAAAATTAAATTTAATGTTTATATTAGCCATACCAGTAATGTTATTAATACTTTTTGCACAAGTAATAGCAACTGAAATGAAAACAAATTTTAAAGATATTGCATTTACTTTTATAGGAATATTTTATATAGTATTTTTAATGATGTTTGTTGTTTTAATAGATGGTATGGATAATGGTAAGATATTGATATGGTATGTTATAATCGCATCTTGGGGAACAGATATTTTTGCATTTTTTGTAGGGTCAAAATTCGGAAAACATAAATTTAGTACAATAAGTCCAAAAAAATCTATTGAAGGATGCGTTACAGGAACAATTGGAGCAGTAATTTTAATGCTTATTTATACATGTGTAGTAAATAATTTATTTAATTTAAATATTTGTTACTTATATATAGTAGGAATAGGAGTTATATTAAGTTTAATTGGGCAAGCCGGAGATTTTGCAGCATCAAGTATTAAAAGATATGTTGATATTAAAGATTATAGTAATTTAATACCAGGACATGGTGGAATGCTAGATAGAATAGACAGTTTAATATTTTTAGCACCATTTGCATATGTATTTTTCTTAATATAGTTTAAGGAGGTATTTTTACTTTTGATAGGAGTTTTAATAACAATAATAAAAATTGTAGTTCTTTTAGGGTTTTTAATTTTAATCCATGAAGCCGGACATTTTTTAGTAGCTAAACTTTGCAAAGTTAGAGTAAATGAATTTGCAATTGGTTTTGGACCTACAATTTTAAAAAGACAAGGAAAAGAAACTAAATATGCTTTAAGATTAATTCCTCTTCGGTGGTTTTGTTAGTATGGAAGGAGAAGATGAAGCTTCTGATAAAGAAGGTTCTTTTTCTAAAGCTAGTATTCCCAAAAGAATCGCAATAGTTGTAGCAGGTGCAAGTATTAATATAATTTTTGCAATTGTAGTATATTTCATTTTAATTTCTACATCAGGAACATTTATTTCCAATGAAATAAATGAAGTAGTAGATGGTTATGCAGCAGAAGAAATAGGGCTACAACAAGGAGACAAAATTATTAAAATAAATGATGAAGAAATAAAAAGTAAATATGATTTAGATAATGTAATGGATAAAAATAATGGAGAAGAAATTAATTTAAAAGTAGATAGAAACGGAGAGGTTTTAGATTTTGGTGTAAAACCAACAGAAGTAAAATCAAAAATTACTGGAATTTATTTAGATGAAGATGCTAAAATTATTACTATGGATAAAAATAGCCCTGCAGAAAAATCAGGAATTGAAAATAATGATGTGATTTTAAAAATTAATGGTGAAGATGTAAATAATAGTAGAGATAAGGCAATTGAGATTTTAAATAAAGAAGAACAAAATGTGGGAAGTGAAGATAATAATATAGGAAATGATGAGAATAAGGTAATAGAATTTGTTTTAAAAAGGGGAAATGCAGAAGTAACAGTAAAACTTATTCCAGACACAATTTCTACTTATTATTTAGGTGTTAATATGAAACAAGCAGAAGATACACTTATAAATAGGTGTATAAATGGTGCAATTGAGACTAAACAATTTGTTTTTTCTATATTTGATAATTTGAAACAATTATTTACAGGGAATGTAGGAATAGACCAGATGATGGGCCCTGTTGGTATTTCGGAAGTAGTTGCAAAAACAAATGGGTTTAGAGAGTTTTTTGAAATGATGGCTTTAATTTCTTTGTCACTTGGAGTTACCAATCTTTTACCAATTCCAGCATTAGATGGTGGTAAGATTTTAATTTTATTAATAGAAGCTGTAAGAAGAAAGCCTTTAAAACAAGAAACTGAAATAAACATCCAACTACTTGGTTTTGCTATTTTAATTGGTATATTTTTAATAGTTACTTATAATGATATTTTGAGAATTTTTTAAATAAAAAGTAGAATAGGTGGTTTTCCATCTATTTTATTTTGCAAATGAATTTTTAAATAGAATTTAAAGATAAAAATATAAAGATAGGTAAAAGGTTTAGCATAAGTATACATTTTTTGTATACTATATTTTGGATTAAAAAATAACAGAAAAATCTTTGCGTTTTTCTTCAATTTCTTTTTCATCTTCTTCATCTAAATTGCTTAATGAAAATGATAAAAGTTCTATTACTGTTTTATTAAAAGAAATATTTTTCATATCTGATAACATTTGAACATCTTTTACTATGTTTTCAGGTAATCTTAGAGTTTTACTAATACCACTATTGTTTTTGGGGATTTTTAATGCTTTCATGAAATTACTCCTTTCTTTTCTAATTAAAAAACAATTAAACTTATCAATATAAAATAATAAAATATCTATATATTGTGCGTTTTAATTGTTTTTTCTTTATAGGTTTTTAAATTTTTGGAGTTTTCAAGTGCAAAGGTTAAAAGTTTTATAGTAGTTTCATTAAAAGAAAAGTTCTTCATTTCTGATAATGTTTCTATACTATATGCAATGTTTTTTGGTAATCTTAAAGTAATTTTTTTGATATTTGTGTAATTGGGAATTTTCAATTTTTTTATATAATAGGAAAGTAACACAAACTGTTTTAAAATTAAGTAAAAAATAAAAATTTACTTCATATTACTTG
>CALXFB010000043.1 GCA_944387475.1 uncultured Clostridia bacterium | reverse complement strand
ACTAATAAATCGAGGGCTTAACCACAGTATTAACGGATTTATCTAAAATTTATTATTCATCTATGTATTTTTGAGTGGACTAATGTATAAAATAAAAATTTTTACACAAAATATAAAAAAACACTTGAAATTATTTTCTGATTGATATATAATTAGAAAGTACCAAAATTAGTAATTAATTTTCTGGTGATGATGACATTTAGGGAAATACCTGTTCCCATCCCGAACACAGAAGTCAAGCCTAAATGTGCCAAAAATACTTGCGGGTTACCCTGCTGGGAAGATAGGTTGTTGCCAGATTTATATATATTCCTCGTTAGCTCAGTTGGTAGAGCGCTCGGCTGTTAACCGATAGGTCGTTGGTTCGAGCCCAACACGAGGAGCCAAAAGTAACAGGTAAGAAATTATCTGTTATTTTTTTTATATAATAGGAAATAATATAAAACTTTAAATTACAAAAGTTAGTGTAAAACTCTTGATTAAATAAATTTGAGTTTTTAGTAATCATATGATAAAATATTAATAGTCAGAAAGAGAAAGAAAAAGAAAAGGAAGAAGAAAATGGGAATAAAATTAAAAATAGCAATTAGCATAGTATTAATAATAGCAATACTTACAGGATTAACAGTATCATATTTCTTATTTTCAGATATAGAATCTAAGGAAACAAAAGAAATTAAAAAAAATTGTAATGTAGAAATAGAAAGATTTATGGGAAGAAAAATATTTATAATAAGACCTAAAAATGAAAATATTAGTCAAAAGAAAATATTATATTTCCATGGAGGATCATATATAGCAGAAATGAGTAATAATCATTGGAATTTTATAGAGCAATTAGTATTAGACACAGGCATGACAGTAATAATTCCAGATTATCCATTAGCTCCAAAATACACGTATAAAGATGTATTTAAAATGGTAAAACCATTATATAAAGAAATATTAGAAGAAGTAAAAAGTAATGATTTAATACTTATGGGAGATTCAGCAGGAGGAGGATTAAGTTTAGCATTAATTGAAGAAATGGCGAAAGAAAATTATGAATTACCAGAAAAAACAATATTAATATCACCATGGCTTGATGCAAAGCTTGAAAATCCACAAATAGAAAAAGTACAAAAATTAGATAAAGAATTAAATAAAGACACATTAAAAATAGCAGGAATAGCATATGCAGGTGGAGAAGAAAATTTAAATAATTTTTTAGTAAGTCCAATAGAAGGAAATTTATCAAAATTGAAAAATTTGATAATATTTACAGGTTCGAATGATATATTAACACCTGATATGTATAAATTACAAGAAAAAGGAAAAAAAGAAAATGTAGAAATAAAAATAAATGAATACCAAGGAGCAGGACATATCTGGTTAATAACAAAAAAAGCAGAAGAGAGTATAATAAAAAAAGGATATGATGATTTATTAGAAGAAATAAAAAAATGAGACAAAAAGGGACGGGAAATTTTTGTCTCAAGGAAGGATTTTTATTAAATGAAAAATAGAAAAGAAAATAAATTATATTGGAGAAGATTAGATAATTCAGCAAAAATATTTCCAATAGCAGGAGGAAAAAAATATAGTACTGTATTTAGGTTATCAGCATTATTAAAAGAGAAAGTACATCCAAAAGTATTAGAAAATGCAGTAAATGAAACTTTAGAGCAATATCCATCATTTAAAGTAAGAATGAAAGAAGGTTTCTTTTGGTATTATTTAGAATATAATCCTAAAAAAGTTTTAGTAGAAAAAGAAAAAGATTATCCTTGTAAATATATAGAACCAAGTAAAAATAATAATTATTTATTTAAGATAACATATTTTGAAAATAAAATAAATATAGATATATTCCATTCTCTGACAGATGGAAATAGTGGAAATATGTTTTTTAAAGAAATAATATATAATTATTTAGAATTATTACATAAAGATGAATTGAAAGAAGAAAGAAGAGTAAGAAAAATTGTAGAAAATGACACAGAAGACAGTTACATGAAAAATTATGATAAAAAAGCAAAGGGAAATAATTCATCAAAAAAAGCATATAGGATTAAAGGAAAGAAAATAGGTTTAGGTGGTATTTCAGTAATACATGAGATAATAGATTTAAATAAATTGAAAGAAGAAAGCAAAAAATATGAGGCAACAATAACACAATATTTAACATCAGTACTTATATATTCAATATATAAAGAAAATTACTTAAAATACAATTATAAAGGAAATAAGCCTATAAAAGTTTGCATACCAGTAAACTTAAAAAAATATTTCCCATCAAAAACAATGTCTAATTTCTTTTCTTATATAACATTGGAAGCTGAGATGGAAAATAATAAAATAGACACATTTGAAAAAATAATAGAATTTGTAAAAACAGATTTCAAAAAAAGATTACAAGAAGAAGAAATAAAAAAAACAATGTCTGCAAATGTTAAACTTGGAAATAATTTTGCAATTAAAATAGTACCACTTTTCATAAAAAAAATATTAGTTAGATTAAGTTATATAGAAATTAGAAAATATACAACAATAACATATTCAAATATAGGAAGAATAGGTATTATTGGTAAATATAAAGAATATTTAGATTATTTTTTGATGTTAATTGCACCAGAACCTGTTGAAAAAATAAAGTGTTCAAGTTGTACGTTTGAAAATAAAATGGTATTTACATTTACATCAATATTAAAAGATAATAGTATAGAAAAAGGATTTTATAAATTTTTAACTGATAGAGGTATTTCAGTTAAAATAGAAAGTAATGGTGTTTTAGATGATATATCCGAAGAAATTAAGTAGTAAAAAAGGAGATTTAATATTTAAAATATTTTTAATAAGTTCTGTAATATTAGGAATAATATTATTTATAATAAATAAATTAACAACTCCTAATATACCTTGGGCAACTCTTACAAATGCAGGAATTATTTATATATGGATAACAGTATTTTATTCAATAAATAAAAATACAAATATAGCAGGGCATGTATTAATACAAGCAATAGCAATATCACTTTTAACAGTATTTATAGACTATAAACTAGGTTTTGAAAAATGGTCTATAAATATATCTATTCCAATAATAATTATAATTGCAAATGTAACTATGTTAGTACTTACCATTGTAAGCTATAAAAAATATATAAAATATGCAATATACCAATTAATAATAGTTCTATTTAGTATGGTTCCGGTAATATTGTTAGGGGAAAATGTTTTAGAAAATAGAGTACTTAGCATTATAGCTAGTAGTATTTCTATTATAAATCTAATACTTACACTTATATTAAGTACAAAAGATGTAAAAGAAGCTATAATAAGGAAGTTTCATATATGAAATAAAAAGGGTATATATGTATAAAAAAGATTTCCAGAGGTGGTATAATGGAAACTGGATTAGTAATTAGAAAAGAAACTAAATTTGATAAAATAAGAAAATTATTAAATAGAATGTTCTTTAAAGAAGAATATTTTTTAGAAGTGGAATTAGAAGGTTTATTACAAAAACGAAGTATAAATACATCAAAAATAGTAATACCACAAGAAATTGGTAAGAAAAAAATAAAGATGTAAATATATATAATTTTAAATGTAATATAAATAAAATAAATAATAAAATAATAAAACAATAAAATAATAATCTCTATATATACTAAAAATTAAAAGAGTAAAAGGAGTAAAACTAGTGAAAAATATAAAAGATTATAATTTAGAAGAATTAAAACAAGAAATAGAAAATATAGGAGAAAAGAAATTTAGAGCAGAGCAAATTTTTAAATGGTTATACCAAGAAAAAGTAAAATCATTTGATGAAATGACCAATTTGTCTTTAAACTTGCGAGAAAAATTAAAAGAAAATTATACAATATGTAATTTTAAAATACTAAAAAAACAAGAATCTAAAGATGGAACTATTAAATATTTATTTGATGTCTTAGATGGAAATGCAATAGAAACAGTTTTGATGAGTTATCATCATGGATATAGTATATGTGTATCATCACAAATTGGTTGTAAAATGGGTTGTAAATTTTGTGCATCAACAGGTATAAATTTTATTAGAAATTTAAGTTCAGGAGAAATTGTAGAGCAGATCTTAGCAGTAGAACAAGATACAGGTGTTAGAATATCAAATGTTGTATTTATGGGAATAGGAGAACCATTAGATAATTACGATAATGTTATAAATGCAATTCATATAATAAACAATCAAAAAGGATTAAGTATAGGAGCACGTCATATTAGTATATCAACTAGTGGACTAGTTCCTAAAATATATAAATTAGCAGAAGAAAATATACCTTGTACATTATCTATATCATTACATGCAACAACAAACGAAAAAAGAAGTAAAATGATGCCAGTAAATAATAGCTATCCTATAGAAGAATTAATTGAGGCATGTAAATATTATTTAGAAAAAACTAATAGAAGAATATCATTTGAATATGCATTAGCCAAAGATAATAATGATAATATAGAAGATGCAAAAGGATTAATAAAACTATTAAAAGGAATGCTTTGTCATGTTAATTTAATTCCAATTAATAAAATAGAAAATGGTAAATTTACTAAAAGTTCTAATGAAAATATAATAAAATTTAGAGATTATTTAAATGAACATGGCATTGTTGCAACTATAAGAAGAGAACTTGGTTCTGATATAGAAGCAGCCTGTGGACAATTAAGAAGAAAGAATTTGAGACAATAGGGGACGGAGAATTTTTGTCTCATTTTTATATTGTTTTATAATTTGAGACAAAAATTCTCCGTCCCTAAAATTCTCACTTGAAGAAAGAACAATAAAATGTTATAATACAACTTGTAAAACAAAAAATTTAGGAGTTTTAAAAATGTTGTTAGATGAAATTAAAGATAAATTACCTTTATTAAAGAAGATAGAAGTTCATGCTTTCGTTGGGCCTTCTGGTACTGGTAAAAGTTACAGGGCACAAATGGTTGCTAGCGAAAAAAATATTAGTTTTATTATTGATGATGGTCTGCTTATTAAAGATAATGAAGTAATTGCAGGTGAGTCTGCTAAAAAGGCTGATACAAAGGTTGCAACTGTAAGGCATGCTTTGTTTTATGAAGAAAAAGAAAGAGAGCCTATAATTAAAGCTCTAAAGAAATATAAGGCTGATAAAATTTTAATTCTTGGTACTTCTGATGGTATGGTACAAAAAATTGCAGCAAATTTAGGATTACCTGAAATTTGTGACACTACATATATTACAGATGTTGCAACAGAACAGGAAATGAAAACAGCAAGAAGAATAAGAGTTACAGAAGGAAAACATGTAATACCTGTTCCTACTTTTGAGATTAAAAAGGATTTTTCTGGATATTTGTTAGATCCTTTACAAATCTTTAAGTCTAAAGGTAAGGGCCAAAAACCATATATTTCTGAAAAGTCTATTATTAGACCTACTTTTAGTTATATGGGTAAATTTACTATTTCTGATTTAGTGTTTAGACAAATACTTGAATTTTTAGCAAGCGGGACACCTGCAATACATAAGATATTAAGAACAAGAGTAGAAAATTACGGTGAAGGTGCTAAGATTTATATGGAAGTTAGTATTGTTTATGGATATAATGTTGTAGATGGTATTAAGAGTTTTAGAGAAAAAGCTAAAAAAGAAATAGAAAAGCTAACAGCTATGAATGTTGTGGAATTAGAGGTTGTTGCAAAAAATATTTATGTACCACAAGAGGAGGAAGAAAAATGAGCTTTATAGTAGCAATAGATGGACCTGCTGGAACTGGTAAAGGAACTATTACAGAGATTATTAGTAAAAAATTAAATTTAGTAAATATAGGTACTGGTTCTGCTTATAGATGTGTTGCTCTTGCAGCTATTGAAAATAATATTAGTATTGATGAGACTGAAAAAATTGTAGGTTTATTAGATAAGATTAAGATTGAGTTTAAGAAAATAAATGATAAAGATTTAATATTTTTAAATGGTAAAGATGTGACAAATAGACTTAGAGAAAAAGATGTTTCGACAACAGTGTCTAAAGTTTCTTTGATTAAAGATGTTAGATTTAAATTAAATGATATTTTTAAAAAACAAGCAGAAAAACAAGATGTGATTATGGAAGGAAGAGATATTGGTACTTATGTTTTTCCTAATGCTGATGTTAAGATTTTTTTAGATGCTAGCTTAGAAGAAAGAATTAGAAGAAGGGTTAAACAAAATGAAGAGCTAGGTATAAATATGTCTTTAAAAGAAATTGAAGATAATATGAGACAAAGAGATTATGATGATAAAACAAGAGAAGTAGGAGCTTTAAAACAAGCAGATGATGCTATTTATATTGATAGTAGTAATTTAAGTATTGATGAGGTTGTAAATAAAGTTATTGATATAATTAAAAAGAAGAAAAAAAGAAATAAAATAAAAAAGTAAAAAATGAAAAGAGAAGAAAAGAAATAAAAGGAAAATAAGTAAAAATAGGAGTTAAATTTATGAATAAGATTAAAAGTGGTTTTAAAGAAGTTGTTAAATTTATAGTAAGAGGTGCTCTTTATATATGGTTTAAATTAGTTTACCGTTTAGAAATTAATGGGTTAGATAATGTACCTAAAACTGGACCTATTATATTTTGTGGTAATCATAGAAGTTACATAGATCCTCCTTTAATTGTTGCAACTGCTAAAAGAGATATGAAGTTTTTAGCTAAAGAAGAGTTATACAAAAATAAATTTTTAGCTTTCTTAGGTTGGGCTTTTGAAGCAATTCCAGTTAAGAGAGATGAAAAAGATATTGGTGCTATTAAAACATCTTTAAAAGATTTAAAGGATGGTAAATGTATTGCTCTTTTCCCAGAAGGTACAAGAAATGGTTTAGAAAAAGGTGAAAAGGTTAAAGATGGTGTAGCTTTTTTTGCAGTAAGAAGCGGTGCTAAAGTAGTTCCTTGTGGTATTAAAGGTGGTACAAAAGACCTTAAAAAACTTACTATTAGTTATGGAAAGCCTTTAGATTATAGTAGTTATAAAGGTTCTAAAGATAAAGATGTTTTAGATAAAATAACTAAAGAAATAATGGATAATATTATAGAACTTGCTAAGTAAAAAGATGAAAGATAATAAATAAACAAAAAATAAAAATAATAAAATGAAAAAAATAAAATAAGGGGAATATAAAAAATGAGTAAAAAAATTATAATAGTTAGTATAATATTAGTTTTAATTATAATAATTGCTTTGGTAGTAGGATTAATTTTCTTAAATAATTCTAATAGTGATAATAATAACCAAGTTACAAATAATAATAATGTTGTTATAAATCAAATAAATAATTCTGAAAATAGTAATGAAATTAATAATAATAGTGTTAATGAAGTAATTAATGAATTTTATAATGATATGAAAAATAAAGATTTTAAATCTGCAGCAGAATTATTTAATAAAGATGGTTTTGGAAATGTTATAAATCAAGAATATGAAACTAATGATATTGAAGAACTTTTAGAAACTGCATATAATGATTTTGAAGAGTTTTATGAGTATTCTATTAAGGATATTAGACAAATAGATGGAATAGAAGATTTTAGAAATAGTACTAATATAGAAATAACTGATGAAGAATATAAAGAAATATTTAGAGATTATATATTATATTTTACTGAGATAGATGTTACAGATGGAAGTATTGCTGATCCATTTGATGTATATATGTTTAACAAAGATAATGAAATGGTATGTACAGTTAGAGTTATGAATAGTTATGCAACCTTAGGAATGGTAGGAGAGGTTAAAGACTCAAGTGATGAGGAGGATCAAGCAAATGTTAAAGAAAATATTTTGATAGCTCTTAATGCAATAAAAATAGAAACTCTTGAAAACCAACAGCAAGATAAATTTATGGATTATTGTAATAAAGAAAGTCTTCAAAATAATATTGTTAAAGGAACAATTAATGATTTTTATTGGGAAGATGGCATTGGAAAAGGTATTATAACTAATGAAGAAGGCAAAACATATAGTTTTACAATAAATGATACAGATAGTCTTGATGTTACTGTTACTGAATATTTTAATTAGAAGAAAATTATAAAAAATAAAAAAGAAAAGGTAAAATTAAAAGACAAAAAATAAAATTAAAAAATAAAAGATAAAAAAGAAAAATAAGAAAAAATATTAACAAGTAAAATGCTAGTATATATAGTGTTTGCTTGTTTTTTTATTTTTGAATATAAAATATTGGATATATAAAAATAGCAGATACATGGAATTTAGAAAATAAATTATTTTATAGAGAAGAATAATAAAAATAAGAAAAAAGAAATAAAAAAGAAACAAAAAGAAAGCAAGAAATGGAAAACAAAAAGAAGAGAAAAATGATGTAGAAATAAAAAATAGAAAAAAATAAAAATTAGGGATAAATCGAAAGGCTAACAATACGAACAATCGAGTTCTTCGCCGGAGGCAATTACAACAATACCAATAGCTCTAACACGAAGGCTTCTATCCGCAATAACAACAATCCGAACAATTCCAACAGCAACAATGGTTCGCGTTCCACACTCTAATACATATCCAGATTATATATTTTAAGGAATATATACAGAGAAAGTATTAGTATTAAAGAGATTTATTCCTTCCTAATTTAGGTAAAAATAAAATAGTAAAATAAGTATTAGTAGAAATAATAATTATTTCCAATATACTTATTTTACATAGAAAAATAAATAATTAATGGAAATAATAAAAAAGTATAAAAAAATAAAAAAAGAAAGATAAAAAGAAAATAGAGAAAAAAGAAAGAAAAGAGAATATAATAAGATGAATATATGTTTTTTAATGGGAAAAATAATAAGTGATGTAAAATTTGATTTTGTAATAGGAAATAATAAATATTTAAAAAATGGGAAAATATCTGTTGTAAGATTTAAGGTAGAATTATTAGATGAAAATGTAGTAAATATTATAGGTTATAATGATATAGCAGATTTTTGTTATCAAAAATTAGATAAAAATTATAATGTAATTGTAGAAGGTATAATTAAAACAGAAGGTTATATAGAAATAGAAGATATAGAATTAAAGTGAAAAATAAAAAGACATAAAAAGCCTTAAATTATTGGGCTTTTTGCTTTTTTTCGTGTTTTTAGCTATTGACAAATTTGTATGTTGGGTATATAATATTTAGGATTTAAAGGGAATTTAAGTCTATTTTTTTGTAAAAAAGAAGGGGTAAGAAATGAACAATAAAAATATAAGAAATATCGCAATAATAGCACACGTAGATCATGGAAAAACAACATTAGTAGATGCAATGCTTAGACAAAGTCATGTATTTAGAGAAAATGAACAAGTAGCTGAAAGAGTAATGGACTCAAATGACTTAGAAAAAGAAAGAGGAATAACAATATTATCTAAAAATACAGCTGTAATGTATAATGGTGTAAAAATAAATATAGTAGACACACCAGGGCATGCAGACTTTGGTGGAGAAGTAGAAAGAGTACTAAAAACAGTAGATGGAGTACTTTTATTAGTAGATGCATTTGAAGGAGCAATGCCACAAACAAGAGAAGTATTAAAAAAATCATTAGCATTAGGATTAAAACCAATAGTAGTAATAAATAAAATAGATAGACCAGGAGCAACTCCTGAAAAAGTAGTAGACCAAGTAATAGAACTATTTATAGAATTAGATGCATCAGATGAGCAATTAGAATTCCCAGTAGTATATGCATCAGCAAAACAAGGAATTGCAAAAATGAATTTAAGTGATGAAAGTGATAGTCTTCATTGTTTATTTGAAACAATAATAAATACAATAGAAGCACCTGATTGTGATGAAGAAGGACCAGCACAAATGCTAGTATCAAACATAGATTATGATGACTATGTAGGAAGAATAGCAGTAGGAAGAGTAGAACGTGGAGAAATGAAAGTAGGTATGCCAGTTTCAATATGTGGAAGAGAAGATAAAATAACTCAAGGAAAAATAGCAAAAGTATATACACATATGGGCTTAGATAAAGTAGAAGTAGAAACAGGAAAAGCAGGAGATATAATAGAAATAGCAGGAATACCAGAAATAAACATAGGAGACACAATATGTGATTTTAACCATCCTGAAAAAATACCATTTGTAGATATAGATGAACCAACAGTATCAATGACATTTAGTGTAAACAATGGACCATTTGCAGGAAAAGAAGGACAATTTATAACATCTCGTCATATTAGAGACAGATTATTTAAAGAATTAGAAAAAAATGTATCATTAAGAGTAAAAGAAACAGACTCAGCAGATAGTTTTGAAGTATCAGGAAGAGGAGAATTACATTTATCAGTATTAATAGAAACAATGAGAAGAGAAGGTTTTGAATTATTAGTGTCACGTCCAAAAGTTATATTTAAAGAAATAGATGGACAAAAATGTGAGCCAATAGAAGACTTAGTAGTAAATGTACCAGATGAAAGTGTTGGAACTGTAATAGAAAAATTAGGTAGAAGAAAAGCAGAAATGACAAATATGGAACCAGCAGAAGATGGACATACAAAAATAGAATTTAAAATACCATCAAGAGGACTAATAGGATATAGAACAGAATTCTTAACAGACACAAAAGGTGAAGGGACAATGAACCATATCTTTAATGGATATGAACCATATAAAGGAGAAATCCAAGCACGTGTTAGAGGAACAATAGTAGCATTTGAAAATGGAAAATCAGTAACATATGGTCTATATAATGCACAAGATAAAGGAGATTTATTTATTGGACCAGGAGTAGATGTATATGAAGGAATGATAGTAGGTTTAAATTCAAGAGGAGAAGACTTAAGTATAAATGTATGTAAAGAAAAACACTTAACAAATACAAGAGCATCAGGTTCAGATGAAGCATTAAGATTAGTACCACCAATTCAAATGAGCTTAGAACAAGCAATAGAATTTATACAAGATGATGAATTAGTAGAAGTAACACCAAAATCAATTAGATTAAGAAAGAAAATATTAGACACAAAAGAAAGAGAAAGAGCAGCAAGAAGAAAATGAGAATTTTAGGGACGGAGAATTTTTGTCTCATTTTGGAAAAATGTATAAAAAATGAGACAAAAAGTCTCCGTCCCCTATTGTCTCAAATTGGAGGAAATAATGAATATAGAAGAATTAGAAAAAATAAAAAATGAAGCACAAGAAGAACATATTCCAATAATAATGGATGATACTTTAGAAGTAATAGAAAAATATTTAAAAGAAAATAAACCTAAAAAAATGTTGGAAATAGGAACAGCAGTAGGATATTCTGCAATATGTTTTACAGAGTTTTTAAGTGAAGATGGAATTATTGATACAATAGAAAGAGAACATATAAGAGTAGAAGAAGCAAAAGAAAATATAAAGAAAATGGGTTTAGAAGATAAAATACATATATTAGAAGGAGATGCAGTAGAGATTTTACCAACATTAGATGGGAAATATGATGCTATATTTATTGATGCGGCAAAAGGTAAATATCCATTTTTCTTAAAAGAATCTCTTCGTATGCTTTCTTCTGATGGTATAATATTTGCAGATAATATATTGTATAAAGGTTATGTACTAAGTGATTATAATAAACATAAACAACGTACAGCAGTTAGGAATTTAAGAGAATATATTAAAGAAACAACAGAAAATGAAAATTTAGACACTAAAATATTAGAAGTAGGAGATGGCTTGGCAATAACTAAATTTGCTAAAAAATAAAAAACGTGTTATAATAACACCATGTTTTATACATATTTCCTTTGTTTACCTAGCTTTTTAGCTAGTCTACATAGTTTTACACAGCCCTTTAAATAAAGGAGGAAAAATGAAAAAAGGTATTCTTAAAAATCTTGCTAAAATTATTGTGGTGACAGCTGTTATTATCATTTCGATTGTTATTGATGTTTGTCTATTTTTGTTGTTATCTGGCTTGTTCGATTATGTGATCAAAGAAAGTCCTGAAGAAAATAGACAAGAATATATAGAGGTTTTGGACGAAAAGACTAAAAGAATCGAAGATACAGGACTTACCTTACAAGAGTTAACCGATGAAGACGTAGACTCTAATCTTTCAAAAAGTGAAATAGATGGTTATTATATTTTTAAGTTCAACAAAATGAATTATGAGGTAAGCATTTACTTTGATAATGAAGAAAATATTGTTTCCGTTCAAAAAGAATATCCGGAAGAAGAAGAAAATGAATTTATTTTGAAAACAGTATTGATACTGCTGATTGTAATAGCTTTTGCAGTTTTTATGCTCTTAATAGGAATGGAAATTAGTATCATAAAAGATCCTATTGGTGAAATTATTGAGACAATAAAAGAGATGAAGCAAGAATTAGAAGAATAATCTTAAAAGAACACTACTATTTGGTGGTGTTCTTATATTTGAAAAAAATATAAAAATATGTTAATATATAGTATGTAAATTTAAAAGAAAGAATGTAAAAAATAAGAAATAAAAATAAAATTATAATTTATAAGGAGTAAAAAACATGAAAAAACCAGAACTATTAGCACCAGCAGGTTCATATGAAAAAGCAAAAATAGCATTTAAGTATGGAGCAGATGCTATTTATTGTGGGACATCAGAATTATCATTAAGAACAAGAGCTGATATGAAAGATGATGATTTAGAAAAAACAATAAAATATGCACATTCTATAGGAAAAAAAGTGTATGTAACCCTTAATATCTTTGCATGGGATGAAAAATATCCAGAAATAATAGAAATGGCAAAAAAATTGGAAGAATTAAAACCAGATGGAATAATTGCAGCAGATGTGGGAGTAATAGACGTGTTAAAAGAATTTGCACCAAGTGTACCAATTAATGTAAGTACACAAAGTAATATAGTAAGTCTGCATTCAGCAAATTTTTGGTATAGAAATGGTTGCAAAAGAATGATAATGGCAAGAGAAATGAATAAAGAACAATTGAAATACATAATGGAAAATAAACCAGAAGGAATGGAAGTAGAAATATTTATACATGGTGCAATATGTTTTGCATTTTCAGGTAGATGTTTCTTAAGTGATTTCTTAGCTTGTAGAAGTGCAAATTTAGGAGACTGTGCACAAAGTTGTAGGTGGTCATATAATCTATATGCAGAAGAGAAAAATAATCCAGGAGAATTAATGCCAATAGAAATAGATAAATATGGAACAAGTATATTTTCTTCTAAAGACTTGTGTTTAATAAAAGAATTACCAGAAATAATAGATATGGGAGTAGACAGCTTAAAAATAGAAGGAAGACTAAAAACAGAATATTATTTAGCAAGTGTAATAAACGCATATAGAAATGCGATTGATGACTATATAAAAGATCCTAAAAATTATGATTACAAAAAATATTTAAGTGAATTAGAAAAAGTAAAAACAAGAGGATTAACAACATTTTACTTTAATGATAGAAATAATAAAGATATACAAGAATATGGTGGAAGACAGTATAATGAAAATTATGAATTCGGTGGAAAAGTTGTAGAATTTAATAATGATATTTCTACAATAGAAATAAAAAATAAACTATCAGTAGGAGATAATTTAGAAATAATTGTTCCTAATAAAATAGAGCCATATGAATTTAAAATAGAAAAATTATATAATTATGAAACAAATGAAGAAATAAATGAAATAAGCCCAGGAGTAAAGGGACAAAAAGTAAAATTACATTTACCAATAAAATGTGAAAAAGATTTTATAATAAGAAGAAAAAAATAATATAAAAGAGAAAGTAATAAATAATGTTACTTTCTTTTTCTTCTTCTTGTTATTATTATTTTTTTAAAAATTTCTATTATTATTTATATAATAGGAAAGTAACACAAACTGTTTTAAAATTAAGTAAAAAATAAAAATTTACTTCATATTACTTGCAAA
>CALXFB010000042.1 GCA_944387475.1 uncultured Clostridia bacterium | reverse complement strand
TTAGTATACTCCATGGATTATATATTCCTTCTACATTTCCTATTTTATATCCATCATACCATTTTTTTATTTCTTCTTCATCTTCTTCTATATTAAAATCTGATATTACTTTTTTCATTTCTTCTGATGTTATTCCAAAATCATCTGCAAATTCATTATCCATTATAGTAAACACATCTAAATTATTCATTCCACTAAATATACTTTCTTTTGCAATTCTTGATACTCCTGTTAGCACCGTTTTTTCTAAATATGGATTATCTTTAAATGTTGCCCCATAAAATGATTTTAAAAAGTCTATTGCTTCATCATAATATCCTTTTACATATGCTGTTTGCAAAGGTACATCATATTCATCTATTAATAATATTACCGGTTTTTCATAATATTTATACAGCATTTTTGATAAAATATTTAAACTATTTATTATATCTAAATCTGTTGCATTATCATCCAAAATTCTATTAAATAATTTTCTTTCTCCTATAATATATTTATCTTCTTTAAGTATATATTTATGCTCATCAAATAAGTTCATCATTGTTGTTTTCATTTGACCTATCATATGTTCATAACTTATTACGTTAAAATCTTTTAAACTTAAATATATTACAGGATAATATCCTAATTTTGATGTATAATATTCATCTTTTTCCATTATCTTTAAACCATTAAACAATTCTTTTGCATTTTCTTCTCTTATATCAAAATAATATTTAAGCATACTCATATTTAATGTTTTCCCGAACCTACGTGGACGTGTTACTAATATTACTTTACTTTTGTTGTCTATTACATCTTTTATATATAATGATTTATCTATAAAATAATTATTATTTAATCTTAGCATTTTAAAATTACTTTCACCTATTCCAATTCCTTGCATTTTCTTCCTCCTAATAATTTTTTACATATTAATTATACTACAAAACTTATGCTTTTTTCAATAAATTTTAACTTTTATTTTTAATATTAGAAGTTATTAAAAAATTTTGGTTTTATCATTAAAAGAGCTGTAAAACAGCCCTTCAGTTTTTTGTATTTACCATGATATTAGAAATTACTAGTAAATATGGATTTAAATTAAAATTACCTGTAACTTTTTTTACACCATCTATATTTTCCATATTACTTACTAAATTTTTAGCATTATCAAAGCTAGTCTCTACTACAAAATATGCAGGGAGAGGATTATTTCCCGTTTCATAACCTGAAAGCAAATTTGCATTTTCTTTAAACTTAAGCTTAATATCATTTAAAGCATCTTCTTTAGAATAATATTTAATCTTAGCATTATTATCTATATTTAGTATAGAACTTTCTATATTATCTAATTGTTCTTGTGTTACATCATCTTCAAGATATATTTGTACTTTTCTTGCCTCTTTATAATAATATATAAATATTCCTATATTTAATAATATAATTATTAATAAGATTATTCCAATTATTATAATTAATTTATTTTTTTTACTAATTTTTTTATTTACATTTTTTAAATAATCAATTTCTTTTTCTTCTTCTATTTTTTCTTGATTTTCTTTATCATTTTCTTCTTCTTCTAAATCTTTTAATATTTTTTTACAAATAGAACATTTTTCTAAATGTCTTTCAACTAATTCTTTAGATGCATTATGTAGTGTTTTATCTTTATATCCGAATAACAAATCTTGTACTATTTCACATTCCTTACTCATATATATTTCCTCCTTTTAATTTTTCTTTTCCACGAAAGAATGTAACCCTTGCCCAAGATGTAGTTTTCCCCATTATCTCTGCTATTTCTTTATAACTTAAATTTCCTAAAATTCTTAAATAAATAACATTTCTTGTTTCTTCATCTAACTTTTGTATTTTTTTAAATAAATCTATTTTTTCTTGTTTTTTAAATAATTCCTCCTCTATAATCTCATTAGAAACAATTACATTTTCTAATTCAGAAAAAGAAATATTATTTATTTTCTTACTCTTTCTTAAATTTTTATACCATATATATTTTGCAATCTGACATAGCCATGTTGAAATTTTACAGTCTCCTTTAAACTTATTTATGTCTTTAATGGCTACTTCAAATGTCTCTTGGACAATTTCTTTAGATAATTCCTCATCTTTACATAAGCAGAATATATATTTATATACTGTTTTTGCATGTTTTTTATAAATTTCTTCTATATCCTGCATAACATTCTCCCCTTTCACAATATAAGTGTATAAGGAATGTAATTTGTTACAAATATTTTATAATTTTTTTAATTTTGCGACAAAAAAGCCTTCGTATTCTTCATCTGGCATAACTAATAATGTCCCTTTTATTTTTTCTGGAAGCCTTGGTAATTCTTCTATTCCCTTAAAATTAATTTCTTCTAATTCTACTTTTTTAGTTTTTAAAATATCATTAATTATATTTTCATTTTCTTCTTGTAATATAGAACAAGTAGAATATACCATTGTACTTCCTTTTTTTAATATCTTTATTGCTTTATTTAGTAACTCTCTTTGTGTTTTTTTAGACTTTTCTATTAAATTTTTAGTAAAAAACTTTTCTAATTTTAAATCATTACTATTAATAGTTCCACTTCCACTACAAGGTGCATCTAATAATATACTATCAAAAGAAAAAAAATCATCTATTTTCCTTGCATCTTGTTCCATTACATATACTGAGCTTGCCCCTTGCTTTTCAATATTATATTTTAGTTTTTGGCTTCTAATTTTATTCATTTCAACAGCTGTTATTCTTGAATTATTATTACAAATTGTAGCAATTTGAGTAGTCTTTCCTCCTGGTGCTGCTGTCATATCTAATATATCCATATTTTCTTTTGGATTTAATATAATTGGTGGAAGCATAGATGATAAACTTTGCATATATATTTCACCATTTTTATAAATATCTAAATTTCTTATTTCATCTTCTTTTACATTTTCTATTATAAAAGCTTCATCACACCATAAAACCTTTTTATAGCTTATATTATTTTCACTTAATATTTTAATTACATTTTCTACGTTGGTCTTTAGAGTATTTACTCTAAAGCTCACTTTTCTATTTTTACCAAAACCAACTATTATTCTATCTTTCAAATCTTTTCCATATTGTTTTTCTAACATATCTATTAAAAAATCTGGTACCATATTTACTCCTTATATTCTATTTTGTAATTCTTTCATTTTATTATATACTTCATATGTAATCTCAACATCTTTTAAACCTCTATGTGCATTACTATAATCAACATCAAAATAATTAGCAAGTGTTCCTAATTTATAATTGTCAACTTCAGGAAGCATATGTTTTGCAATTCTCATTGTGTCTACAAAATCATTATTTAAATAATAATCTAAATATTTTTGACATTTATCATATATAAAATTTATATCAAAATTAACATTGTGACCAACTATTATTTCTTCTCCTGTAAATTCCACAAAACTTTCTAAAGCCTTTTTTTGTTCTATTCCTTTTTTTAACATCTCATTTGTTATGCCTGTCAACCTTGTTATAAACGGATTTAAATACCCCTCTATTTTTAGTAAAGTATTAAAAGTGTCTATTATTTTATTTTCTTTTACTTTTATTGCTCCTATTTCTATTATTTCATTTTTTGTAGGTGACAATCCAGTTGTTTCTATATCTACTAATACATAATCATCAACTAATTGTAATAAGCTTCTTCCTTTATGTTCTCTACTACTGTATTTGTTTCCATATATTAAATTATTTCCGCATAAATAACCCCTCTTTTCTTTTTTAGTAACCCTATTATACTATTTTTTATATATTTATACAAACATTTTTAATATTTTCTTTCTTTTAAAAAGTCGTTTTTTTCCTCCGTCCCCAAAACGACTAGTTATTTCTTTTTGTTTTGTCCTTGCACATTTTATTTTTTTTCTATATAATATTAAAGAAAAAAAGATGAAATAAAGCAAAGGAGAAATATAATGGAACACTGGAGTATTGAAGATTACAAAAATTTTACTGATAATAATAAGAAAAAAAAGAGTAAATATAGATCTAATAAGGTTTCTATTGATGGGCATACATTTGATAGTCAAAAAGAAGCTGATTTTTATTGTGAATTAAAAATAAAATTACAAGCTAAAGAAATTAATGGTTTTTGCTTACAACCAATTTTTATGCTTGCACCTAGTTTAAAATATAAACCAGATTTTATAATTTTTAATAAAGATGGTTCTTGTGAAGTTATAGATGTTAAAGGATTTAAAACTAAAGAATATATTGCTAAGAAAAAAGTTTTTGAAGATAAATATAATTTAAAAATAACAGAAATTTAAAATAGTATAGAGGGATTTTTTCCCTCTATACTGTTTTTAGGTTATAGAATAATTTAAAAAAACTATTCGTTAAGTACCAAGATTATGCAATTCTTGTACCTATCGCAATCAACAATGACTGGATAAAGCTTTCGATGTTGCAGTTCATCAACATGAACTGTAAGCAAAATAGGAATTGTTGTTTCATATTCCTTTTGCTTTAGAACTTTTCCAAGCTTAGCATAAAAGTTTTCGTAAAAGCTCTCAATTTGAGCAAGTACTCCTTCTTCTGCTATTGCTCCATTAAAAACCCTATTCCAAGTTATGCTGTTTAGCAAATAGCATGGATAACTCGAAAACTCCTCAAGAGCTTCATACTCTTTCTTGTCTTTTTCGTCTATCTCACCATACTTATCCCTCGGAAAGAGTTTTAGCATGTCATCTGGTTGGTTTCTTGTCCAATCACCTGCCTTGCTAATAGCCTTCCTTGCAATTTTCTCGGCCACTTTAATCTGCATTTTCAAAGTCCCTTCATTTTACTCATTTGCAGAAAATGCACTTTAACATGTAACCTGTCCATTGTCTAAAGTCAATGGGCTTCCTGCTTCTTAGACCTCGTTACCTACTATCTCCACAGGCGTTAATTCGGGCTGTCCCTTCCCTATGTTTCAAAAAGATACATCCTTTCTATCCATTGTTATTCCTACAAAAGTGCATAATTAATTATAACACTAAAGTTCTTATTAGTCAAATTTTAGAGCCTAAGATTTACTCTTAGGCTCTAAAACAGATTATTCAATCACATTAATTGCTAGTACAATATAGCGTGTATAATCAGGTGCTCTCATAATAAGAGGATAAACCGTCTTATCCTCAAGTTTATTTGACTGTACTACTACCCAAATAGGTGCATCATAACATAGTATTTTAGCCATCTTCTTCATGTTCTCATACTTGTTTTTATAGAAATCAATAATTTGATTTCTAATAATTTCGTCTGTAAGAAGACCATCTATAATCATCTTTCGTGTGTTACCACGAAGAATATAATTAGGATAATCCCTGAGACTTACAAGAGCATCATAATCCTCGTTCGGCCTTTCTTGCCCAATAAAAAGGCTTAAAATCCATCTAATGTTTCTTGCTTTTTCCAGCCCTTCTACTTCAATTTCCTTTTCTACACACTCTTCAGCAATTCTTTTCTGCATTTTTTTGCCTCCTCCTTAAAGCCATTTGCAGAAATTTAGTTCCTATGTATTTTTCGATATTTATCTTTTAATACTTATGGAACTGCTTCAATTATAAATCCAATAAATTTTAGCACTATTATTGTATTATGTCAATTACTGATTGATTTAGTTTAACTTCTTTGTTTTTCTGTTTATGTTTTTACATTATATTTTTATTATTTTTTCCCAAGGTAAATTTTCCTTTCCAAAATGTCCATAATTTGTTGTTTCTTCATATATAGGTCTTTTTAGATCTAAATATTTTATAATTCCTGCTGGTGTTAAATCAAACTTTTCTTTAACTAATTTTACTAATTCTTCCTCTGATTTAGTTCCTGTTCCAAAAGTATTTATGCAAATAGATAAAGGTTCTTTCATTCCTATTGCATAAGATATTTGTATTTCACATTTCTTACAATAAGAATTTGCAACAAGGTTTTTAGCAATATGTCTAAGCATATATGCAGCAGACCTATCTACTTTACTTGGATCTTTTCCTGAAAAAGCTCCTCCACCATGGCGTGAATATCCACCATATGTATCTACTATTATCTTTCTACCAGTTAAACCAGTATCACCTAGTGGTCCTCCTATTACAAATCTTCCAGTTGGATTTACATATATTTTACTATTTTCATCTATCATATTTTCTGGTATAACAAAATTGATTACTTCTTTAATTATATCTTCTTTTAATTTATCTTGGCTTACAGTATCTAAATGCTGAGTAGAGATTAAAATTGTCTCTATTCTTTTTGGTATATCATCTTCATATTCTACTGTAACTTGTGTTTTTCCATCTGGCCTTAGGTAATCTAAAATTCCTTTTTTCCTAACTTCAGTTAATCTTTTAGCTAATTTGTGAGCAGTAGAAATTGCATATGGCATATATTCTTCTGTATCAGAACATGCATATCCGAACATTATACCTTGGTCACCTGCACCACCTATATCTACTCCCATTGCAATATCTGGACTTTGTTTTGTTATATTTATATCAATTTTACAAGTTCTATAATCCATATCTGTTTTTTCATTATCATAACCAATTTCTTTAATTTTTTCTCTTACTAATTTTTCAATATCAATTTCTCCATTTGCTGTTACTTGCCCTGCAATTGTTATTGTATTTCCAGATGCAAATGTTTCTACTGCTACTCTTGCATTTTTATCTAAATTTAAATATCCATCTAATATACAATCTGATATTGTATCACATAATTTGTCTGGATGTCCTTCTGTTACACTTTCTGATGTAAAATAATATTTATTCATTTTTTAGTACCTCTTTTCTTAAATTTAACTTCTCCTATTATGTCATTTTTTAGCTACTTTGTCAAATTTTTCACATGAGAATTTATTTAGTACTATATCTTCTTTTAATTTTTTAAACATCCAATTGGAACTACATACACACCATCTTCTCTCCTATATGCATATTTACCAGTTGCAGTAAGCACAAGTAAAAACGATGGATTGTTCATCTTTGTTATATCAATACGTAATTCTAGCTTTTTTAAATTCTCTGCTCCCTCACTTATTAACCTATCTCCACCTAATTTTATCTCTATTAAACCATAAGATCCATTTCTTAAATGAATTACAGCATCACACTCTAAATCATTTGCATCTCTATAATGATACACCTTTCCTTTTATACTTTCTGCATAAACTCTTAAATCTCTAATACATAATGTTTCAAATAATAACCCAAAAGTATTCAAATCATTTAATAAGTCTTTTGGACCTATTCCTAATGCTGCAACAGCTATTGATGGATCTACAAAATATCTTGTATCAGATGTTCTTATCGCTGTTTTACTTCTTAAATTCGGGTTCCATGCTGGTGACTCTTCTACCACAAAAATTTTCTTTAATGCATTCACATATGAAAAAACAGTGTCTGTATCTAAAGAATTACTATCATTTGCAATCATATCATTTTTTAAAGTATCATTTGATGCTTGAGTTCCAATATTCCTTGCATAAGCTCTCATAAGATTTTTAACTCTTTCCGGATTTCTTGAAACTCCGTCTGCTTCTGAAATATCTCTTTTAACAACCGCATCATAATAATCATAAGCCTGTTCTAGTGCTATTTCTTCTTCCATAAAGATTGCTCTTGGCCATCCACCTCTACATACTAAATATGCAATCTTTTCTATATCTAAATTATTTATTCCTTCTATCTTTTTAGTTCCATCAAATAAATCTTTTAAACTAACATCTCCTGTTGATTCCCCTGACTCATATAAACTCATTGGTCTCATTAATAACCAAGCAAATCTACCTGTTCCGCTATGAGTTACATCATTCATTTTTGCTGGAACTGAGGAACCTGTTAAAATAAATTGCCCTTCTGCATTTCTATGATCTATTTCGTATCTTATTGCATCCCATAATTTTGGAGCAATTTGCCATTCATCAATTAATCTAGGTACTTCTCCTTGTAAAAGCAAACTTGGATTAATTTCTGCCATTGTTAAATATTGTTCTTTTTCATCTGGC
The DNA here is from genome assembly GCA_944387475.1 of uncultured Clostridia bacterium. Lineage (GTDB taxonomy): Bacteria > Bacillota > Clostridia > TANB77 > CAG-508 > CAG-269. The sequence goes on along the minus strand of CALXFB010000042.1, from coordinate 7,363 downwards.
TTTGCCATATATAGTATACTCTTACAAATTTGTTCAGCTGTAGTAGTTTTTCCACACCATTTGGGTCCTTGTATTAAAACAGCTCCTTTTCCTTTTAATTTTTTTTCTAAAATTTCATCAACAATCCTATTTTTATAATTTTCCATATATTGCCGTCCTCCTTTACCTTATTATATTATATCACCATATTTAAAATCGCGCAATATTTTTCGGTAATTTGTGCGATTATTTTTCGGCAATTTGTGGTTTTTATTTTCGGTTATTTGTGGAAAATTATTTTAATACATTTTACGCATCCATGAAATCCTTTCTTCTCTTAGTCTTTTTCCAAGTAAAACTCCTGGCTCTAAATTATATTTTTCTTGTACATATTTAGCATTAATAGTCTCTAAACATTTTTTGCCAAGCTCTGCAAAATCTAAATCATTATTAGTTCTTCCACCTTTGTCACAGTTTACTACTATTTGAAGCCCTTCTAATCCTAAATAAGATTTATCTACTCTTTCTATAAAATCTACTTTTTTAGAAGCTTTCATTTTATAAAAAATTCCACCTCTCATGTGTTCTTTGCAAGCTACAACTCCGGCATTTTTTCCAAGCATTAGGTATTTTTAAAAAAGAACAAAACTTTCTTACAACTTCTACTCCTCTTTCTTCATGTCCAATATGATGTGGATATTCCTCTTTTGGAGTTTCACCTTTTCCAAAATCATGAACAAGTACACTAAATCTTACTTTTACATCATCAGTATATTTGCAAGATTTATCAAGAGCAATCATAGTATGATTATAACTATCTCCTTCTGGGTGATATTTCTCAGGCTGAAGAGCTCCTATTAATTTATATACAGGCATAAAATGTACATCTAAAACATCAGCCTTTCTTAAAACATCAAAAAATATAGAAGGTTTATCACTCTTTAGAGCCTTTTCAAATTCTGCAAAAACTCTTTCTTTAGATAAAAATTTAAGTTCATCTTTTAAACTTCTCATCATAGAAATTGTATTATTCTCAACAGTAAAACCTAAAACACTACTTAATCTTGCAACTCTATATACTCTTAAAGGGTCTTCTTTAAAATGCTCTCCTATTGCTCTAATTGTTTTATTTTCTATATCTTTTTTTCCTCCAAAAAAGTCAAAAAGTTCACCTGTTAGTACATCTTCTGCCATTGCATTTATTGTTATATCTCTTCTTTTTAAATCTTCTTTTAGAGTAATTTCTTTTCCTGTTATAAACTCAAAACCTTTATGCCCAGAAGCCACCTTCTTTTCTTTCCTTGCTAAAGCAAATTCTGAACCACACATCCTAAATACAGGAAATGCCTTCCCATCTAATTTAGCCATAGGAAATAATGAAGAAAATTCCTCACTACTTAAACCAGTTACACAATAATCTTCATCATAGTTTTTCCTACCCATTATCTTATCACGAACAGCTCCACCAACTAAATAGAGCCTTCCACCATTTTCTTCAATTATTTTTGCAATTTCCATACTTTGGGGACGTTTCATTTAGCGACATAAATGTCGCAAAAGGGACACATCTATATTAAAGGTCTGTCCCAAATACGACAAAGATGTGTGCAAAGGAAACGTCCCTAATCCCTCCATTCTATTTCTACTTTAAATAAGTCTCCATCTATTGTTATATTAAATTTTCCTCCTTGTAGCTCTGTTAGGCTTTTTGCTATTGAAAGCCCTAAACCGCTTCCTTCTGTATATCTTGATTTATCTCCTCTTACAAATCTTTGCATTAATTCATCTGAGCTTATATTTAGTTTCTCTTTTGATATATTTTTTATGCTAATACTAACATATTCATTTTTTCCATTTTGCTCATTTTGATTTTTAGTTCCACTTTCATTTACATCTCTCATTTTTTTTATTATATCTATATATACTCTTGAATTCTCCTGTGCATATTTTGTTATATTACTAAATAGATTTTCTATTATTCTATACAAATATCTGCTGTCTGCTTTTATTTCTATGTTTTCTTTTGGCATTGTTGTTTCTATTTTTAAGTTCTTTTCTTCAAATCTATCTTTAAATTCCCCTATTGTCTGGTTAAATAACTCTTTTAGGTTAATATCTTCTAAATTTAGTTTTACATTTCCTGATGATACTTTTGATGCTTCTACTAAGTCTTCTGTTAGTTTTTTTAGTCTTTGTGATTTTTTATCTAAAATATTTATATATTCTTTTACTTTTTCATTTTGTATGTTTTCTTTTTTTAGTAAATCTACATAGTTTATTATTGATGTTAGTGGTGTTTTTATATCATGTGATACATTTGTTATTAATTCTGTTTTTAGTCTTTCTGATTTTAAACTTTCTTTTATTGCATTTGAAAATCCACTTGCTATGTCATTTACATATATAGCCATTTCTTTTAAAACACCTTGTAATTCATATTCATTTAAGTTTATATCATTTTTTCCTTCATATATATTTTTTAGGGCTTCTTTTATTTTATCTTGGCTTATTACATATTTTTTTAATTTATAATATGTCCATATCCAAAATCCTATTAATAATATTATTGCTATTCCTGTGTAAAATAAACTTGCTAAAATTACACTTATTATTATAAATAATAAATAATACCAAAATACTCTTTTATTTTCAGTTGTTTTTTCATTTAATACTTTTAATAATTCTTTTATTTTAATGTAACACCATTTAAGCATTTTATATACAAAAAAGCTTTTTATAAATTCTCTTTTCTTTATTCTTTTTATTGTTGTTATTCCTGTTATTGCACATATTATATAACATATAAAATATAAAACAATTGCAAGTATTATTGTTATATAATTTGCAATATTTAAACATTCTATTGCTATACTTAAAAATATTGTAATTAATACTGCCCATATAAGTATTACTAGTTCATATGGTAATTTATCTATATAACTTAATTGTATTTCTTTTTTACCTTTTTCATATCCTATTGCCCATAATAGATATATTCCTATTATAAATGTAAATAATATACTCACTGGCAATAATATTACTGGAAGCTCTTTATTTTCTAAACAAAATTCATATATTCCTTCTATTATCTTATAATTTGTAAGTCCAGTTATTTTGTTTTCGTTATATTTACTATATATTTCATAATCTGATATTCTATCTGTTATTGAATACATTGAACCACTCAATTGTGAAAACATATATTGTGAATTATATTTTATATTACTATTATTTATATATTCTATATTTGTCTCAATACTTCCATTTGTACAATTCCAATATTTTGTACTGTTTTTCATGTTTTCTATTTCTTTATTATAATCTTCTGTTTTCATATTTGTAAATAATGCATTTGTTTTTTTGTCTTTTATTATAAAGTCAATATACTGGTTTATTCCATTATAATAGCTATACATATAATTTTTGTCTAAATAATATATTTTATTTCCTGATGCATCTTCTAATTTTCTATACATTTTTGCTCCATTATTTTCTTGATTGTATGCATTTTCTATATTATCTACTACATAATACAAATAATTATGTGCAAACATTTCTGTTTCTATAAATTTTGTGCTTTCTGTATTTCCATATTCTTCTAAAAATGATAGATGGAATATACTTATTCCTATTATTAATACAAATATTGGGAATAATATATATGATATTATTTTTAATAATTTTGACGTCCTTAAGTCCAATAAAAACACCTCCTACTTTTCATCTTCTATTTTATAGCCAACTCCCCAGATTACTTTTAAATATCTTGGTTCTTTTGGATTTATTTCTATTTTTTCTCTTATATGCCTTATGTGTACTGCTATTATGTTTTCTGCTCCAAAACCTTCTTCATTCCATACATTTTCATATATTTCTGGTATTGAATATACTTTTCCTTTATTTACTAGCAAAAATTTTAATATGTTAAATTCTGTTGCTGTTAGTTTTACTTCTTTTCCATCTACTGTTACTTTTTTTGTGTCGTCATCAAGTACAAGTCCAGCTGTACTATATATTTTTTCTCCTTGGTTTTCTTCTTTGTTTAAAGAACCAAAACTTACATATCTTCTTAGTTGTGATTTTACTCTTGCAATTAATTCTAATGGATTAAATGGTTTTGTTATATAATCATCTGCTCCTTGATTTAATCCCCCTATTTTATCATAGTCTTCTGATTTTGCAGATAATAATATTACTGGTATATTTTTTGTTTTTCTTAATTCTTCTAATGTTTCTAATCCATCTTTTTTTGGCATCATTATGTCTAATATTATTAAATGTACTTCGTTTTTATTAATTACATTTAATGCTTCTTCTCCGTTATATGCTTTTAATATGTTATATCCTTCATTTTTTAAATATATCTCTATTGCTCCTACTATTTCTTTATCATCATCTACTACTAATATGTTATACATAAAAAACCTCCAAAACATTTCTTTTATTTTCTACATTAATAGTATAACATATTATTTATTAATAAAAAATAGAGGATTTATTAATTTTTACTTAAGATAGGAAAATCGCAAGCATATTTTTTCTTTTTATTATTTTTTTCTACGTCTTTATTTCTTTGTTGGTTATTTTTTATCTATGTATGTTTATGTCGTTAAATGTCGATACAAAATCAAATATTTTTGTGACATAATTATTTTAATTATAGTAGGCAAGGTGGTTTTATGATAAAAGAAAAAAGGAAATTAATGGGTTATACTCAAGAACAAATGTCAAGAATATTAGAAATTAGTTTAAGACAATATGTAAGAATAGATAAAGAAGAAGATTTACCCAGAAGAGATATTTTGCGAAAATTAATTAATGAATTACAATTATCTGATGAAGAGATTGGTGAGTACATAAGAAAAATGACAGAAAACATTGCTTAGTTTTTTGTCATTTTTCGTTTTTACATATTTTATTTAGGATTTATAACAACTCTGTAAATTACTCCTGTGTCTGGGTCTTTTTCAAATTCAACTTTATAATAATTTTCTGCTACTATTTCATCTTTTAAAGCTGCTATATTTTGTTGATTTACTTCATATTCTTCTCCATTAAAATTAATTTCTTCTATCAAATATTGGTCATTTGTACTACTACTTGATACCCCCGAATATTGCTCGGCACTTGCATCTTGTATACCGTTATTACTAGCAATTGTTGTAAGTAATCCTCTTACAGTAGTTCCTTGCAAGTTTGTTCCTTCATACATTTCAAATTTAGCATTAAAACTATTTATATTCATTTCTTCTAATTCATCATTTATTGTAGATGATGCTTCTCCAAAAACAAATACTGAACTTATTATAGTTAATGGATTTTGTGTTTCATCGACACCAAGCTCTTCCATTTGCATTTTGTTTACTTGTTCCATTCTACTATCTACTGTATCTATAAAACTATCTAATTGTTCATCATCATATTCACTATAAATTACTGCATTTTCACTATTAAAACTTTCTACATATAACGTATCTATAAAATTAATTTTATTGTTTAAATAGAATTCTTGGTATATTTCTCCTTGACCTTTATCTATTTTTACAGCATATTTTTCTTCTATATTTTGTAATGTTGGTAAACCATTATATGATACAGAAATTTCTATACTGCCTTCTTCTTTATTAGGATAAATCATTAATTTATATTCTAAGTTTTCATCTTTAGACGTTTTTTCAAGCAAAATTGTATATTCATCAGTAATTGTTAATTCTATTTTGTTTATTTTTCCTGATGTTTTATATAAGGCAATTGTTAAAAGATTTTCTTCTTGCTCTTTAGTACTTCCACTTTGTAAATTTCTTGAAATACTATTTAAAGTATTATTATTTAAATTTAATTTTTCCATTGTGTCTGCATCTTGTTTTAAAGCCTCTACAACTGCATTTACTATATTGTTTATGTCTGTATTTGTTATTGATAATTTATAGATATTTCCATTATTGCTCTCTTCTTTAGAAAAATGCTCATCTGGTAATTGGTCTAAAACAATTTGCCCATATTTTACAAAAATGTTTTTTATGTCTTCTTCAGATAATTCTTCTGATGGTGTAAATTTAGATGTTATTTCTGATAAATCTATTGTGTTTCCTGTGTCATCTACAATATATTTACTACCTATATATTCTTCTATCTGGTAGCCTATAAGTCCATCTACAAATCTTAAATTAATAGGCAAAGTTATATCTTCTGAATAATTAATACTTGCGTTTTCTTCGGCAATTTGATTTTTTATATCTATTTTGCCTTTTGATGTTATATTAAAATCTTCCATTAATTTTTCTTCTGTTTCTTCTAATCCTTCATAATACACATTAAATGTAGTGTCATTTTCAAATGGTGTTTGTGAGAGTTTTTCATAATAAGTTGTTACATCATTTTCAATAAAACTTTTATTTTTTCCACCTAAGCTCATTCCATATTTTAAAAATAAGGTTTTATTACTTTTAAATAAATCTGTTCCTAAAAAGATGAAAAGCCCTATTGCTATTAATATTATAATTACAGAAACTACAATTAATATTGTAACTATTTTTTTCTTATTTTTCATATTTTTATCCCCCGTATATAAAATAATAACTTTCTTTAGTATTATTCCTCCCAGTTATGATAAATATTAGAAACATCATCTAAATCTTCTAGGTTTTCAATTAGTCTTTCCATTTTTTCTGAACCTTTTTCATCTAATTTTACAGTTGTTGTTGGTACCATTTGTATTTCTGCTTCTAAAAATTCTAATCCTGCTTCTTCTAATTTATCATGTACATTTGAAAAATCATTAGGTTCTGTTGTTATTTCATATACTTCATCTAATGTTTTAAAGTCTTCTGCTCCTGCTTCTATTGCAAGCATCATAAGTTCTTCTTCGTCCATAGATGTATTTTCTTTTTCTATTACAATAACACCTTTTTTGTTAAACATATATGATACACATCCACTTGTTCCTAAATTTCCTCCTGCTTTATCAAATACATGCCTTACATCTGCTGCTGTTCTATTTTTATTGTCTGTTGCTGCTTCTACAATTACTGCAACTCCATTAGGTCCATATCCTTCATATGTTATTTCTTCGTAATTTTCGTTACTAGCTGTAGCTTTTTTTAATGCATTATTTATAGTATCATTAGGCATATTTGCTGCCTTACATTTTGCTATAACATTTCTTAGTTTTGAATTACTCTCTGGGTCTGGCCCACCTTCTTTTACTGCTATTACTAATTCTCTACCTAATTTTGTAAATACTTTTCCTCTTGCTGCATCTGCTTTTCCTTTCTTTGCTTGTATGTTATGCCATTTACTGTGTCCGACTCATTTTTAATTCCTCCTTCTCAATTTTTTCAGTATTTAAGCCACTTTCGGCTGTTCTATCATATAAACATCAAGT
>CALXFB010000041.1 GCA_944387475.1 uncultured Clostridia bacterium | reverse complement strand
CCTAATAAAACAACATTTTATTTAAGATGTAATACTTATGCTTGTAATACACATTTAGGATTATGCACACCACATAGCAATAATTTAGAAAAAGTAACAAACTTTGTAATTGAACAAATCAAAAAAAGATGTAAAGAATTTTTGAATGAAGAAAAATATACAAAATTAGCAAATACATCAAAAGACAAGATAATCAAAGATAGGTTTAATGTAAAGAATGAAATTCTTATTTTAGAGAAGAAAATTAAAGATATAAATAAGCGAATAGACAAGTTATATGAAGATAAATACAACGGACTATTTGAAGATGAGGATTTTTCAAGACTTTATTTAAAACAAATAGAAAGCAGAAAACAAGCAGAAGAAAGAATAAAGCAGTTAAAAGAATTAGAAGAAAAAGAAGATTCATCAGTAGACATTGATAAACTTGTTAAAGATTTTGTAAATATGGAAGAAATAACTAGGACAATGCTTGTATCTTTAGTTGATAAGATAGAAATATCAGAAAATAAAGAAATAACTATATATTATAAATTCAATATTTTAAATATGGGAAAAGAAGATAATAAATTACAAAATGTTGGCTAAATATTAAAAATAGTCATAACGGAATATTAGGACAATAATTGTCCTTTTAATACTTGCAGGAGTAAGTATTGCAATGCTAACAGGTGAAAATGGAATACTAACTCAAGCTCAAAATGCTAAAAAGGCAACAGAAAGGGCAAGTATAATAGAGCAGGTACAATTAGACATATTAGAAAAGCAAACAGTAAATGGAAGTGGAGATATAACATCAGGAGAATTAGAGGAAATATTAAAGAAATATTTTTCAAATGAAGATCAGAACTTAAAAGATATAATAGCAGGAACAACAGAAGAAGGAGAAGAGACAAAGTTAATATCAAAAGAAGATGAAACAATAAAAATAGACCTATCAGAGATATATAATGGAGATATAGCAGATGAAACAACTCCGCCAACACCTACAGGAAGTACTTTAGAACAAGCAGATGGAACTCAAGAAAATAATATAGTAGTGCAAGATAAGTTAGGAAATAAAATAAAAGTTCCAAAAGGATTTAAAATAGTAAATACAACTGATAATGTAGAAGCAGGTATAATAATAGAAGATGTTTCAGCAAAAGATGCGACAACGAAGGGGAGTCAATTTGTATGGATACCAGTAGGAACAGTTCATAGAGAAGGTAAAGAAGATGTAGAGATAGATTTAAATAGGTATACATTTGCAGAAAACACAGGAAATGAAACAGCTATGGAAGATGCAGAAATTGACGAATACAACGGAGACCCTTGTCAAGAACTTGCAAGTTCAACATATGGAAATACACCAGCATTAGAAATAGGTACATTTTTAACAAAAGTAGAAGAAGGAGAAGCTAAAGGTTTTTATATAGGAAGATATGAGGCAAGAGACGGAATTACAAAAGAGTCAAGAAATAGCTCAACAGATGATACTAATCAAGTTGTAACAAAAGCAGATAAATTTGTGTATAATTATGTAACACAAAGTCAAGCAGCAACATTATCTCAAAATATGTATGGAAAAACAGGAGATTTTACAAGTGATTTAATAAATAGTTATGCTTGGGATACAGCATTGGTATTTATTCAAAAATGTTCAGATGATAGTAGATATTCTCAGCAAAATAGTTTAAATACAGGAAGTGTAGCAAAAAAAGGAACAACTAATGATGTAAAATGTAATATTTATGATATGGCAAGTAATTGTGCAGAGTGGTCTACAGAAACAGCAAAAAATGAAGAATACCCTTGTGTAATTAGGGGAGGCCGTTGCGACGGCAGTGGCATTTTCGCAGGAACGCGTTCTGGGTACCGTACTGACTACGACCTTAACTTCCCTTCCTTCCGCCCACTTTTATATTTGTAGAACTGAAGACTAAAGCCGTTTAATTAAATATGTAGAATATTAGAAAAAATAGAAACTTATGAAATAAGGTCAAAGCGAATTGGAGATACGCTTTGTGGAAAATTTTTTATCTGTCTTTAGGCAGAGAAAAAATTTTCCACACTTGCGTGGCGCCATTTGCGTGGCCTTTTTTGCACTTTTCAAGTGCAAAAAAAAGCTATGTAAAAATAGTATAATTTGTACTAATTTTAAAAGGTGGTGATGATATGAGTTTTTGTGATATGATGGAAATACTAAAAGAAAAAAATGGAGGAAGAATAGTATTTTGTAATAATGGAAGTTTTTATGTAGCAATAGGAAATGATGCAATAGTATTAAATAAAGAATTAAAATTACAACTTAGTTGTATGAAAAAAGGAGTTTGTAAGGTAGGATTTCCGATTAATGCATTAGAAAAATATACAGGATTATTAATAGAAACAGGGTATAGTTTTATTATTTATGATTTTAATAGTGAAAAGGAAGAATTAGGAATAATAATGAGTTGTTTAGGAAAAAGGTTAAATTGGGAAATAGCCAATAATAAATATTTTAAAAATGAAAAAATATCTGTTGTAAGATTTAAAGTAGAATTAATAGATGGAAATATAATAAATGTAATAGGTTATAATTATATTGCAGTTTTTTGTTATCAAAAATTAGAAAAAGGAAATATAGTAAATATATTAGGAAAATTAAATACAAAAATGGAAATAGAAATAAAAGAATTTGAAAGATTTTGTGAATTTGAAAAAAATCTTGTAAAAGTTACATAAAAGTGATATAATAAATATTGTCATTGTCTATTAATGTCGTTTGCAACCTTTGGTTGCAAGGAAGGAGGACAAATGTCCACGGCAATGGAAATCATCAAGAAGGCAAAGCAGGAGAAGAAAGGAGTTGTAATTCTTGTCTCTGGAGAAGAGATGGGAGAAACAAGGATTCCAATTATTTTGAAGTATAAAGACCCAAAAACTGGTGAGTGGAAAGAAACAGATTCGTATCCTGGAAGGGAAGCAGAGCTTACTCTTGAGGTGGATACAAGCAATCCAGTCAAGAAGGTAGGAAGGGTTTGTAATAAGGAAAGGACTAAAGTTAGGGTGCATGAGGTATATACCACCGGTTCTTACAAAGAAGGTAAGCCGGCTTATGCATTCATGTCAGCTCATGTAATTGATTGCTTTAATGACTTCCTGAACCATGGAAATCAGCAAGTAACAATTAAACCTGAGGTACAAAATCCTCATGCAGGAGCTGAATGGTAAGTTTTATCTTTCCTTAAGCTAAGCCTTTTTGAAAGACTAGCAAGTACTATTTGTGCTTGCTGGTCTTTTTTAAAATTATACTAGACATAAATGTAAAAAGAATATATAATATGGATATGAAAGGAAAGAAAAGTGAAAAAGAAAGGTAAAAGAATGAAAAAAGTATTATTTATATCAAGTACAGGAGGACATTTAAGTGAACTATTACAATTGTCACCCTTATTTGAGAAATATGATTATCATATAATAACAGAAAAAGATGAAGCAAATAAAGCATTGAAAGAAAAATATGGAAAAAAAATAGACTTCTTACCATATGGAACAAGAAGTAAACTGTTTAGCTATATATTTAAATACTTTTATCTATGTATAAAAACAATATATTATTACTTTAAAATAAAACCAAAAGTAATAATAACAACAGGAACACATACAGCAGGACCGATGTGTATTTTAGGAAAAATATTTAGAAGTAAAATAATATATATAGAAACATTTGCAAATAGAAATAAAAAAACAGCAACAGGAAGACTGATATATAAAATAGCAGACTTATTTATAGTACAATGGGAAGAAATGTTAAAATTATATCCAAAAGCAATATATGGAGGTTCAATATATAAATGATATTAGTAATGTTAGGAACACAAAATAATAGTTTCCATAGGTTATTAGAAGAAATAGAAAGATTAATAAATAAAGGGATAATAAAAGAAAAAGTAATAGTACAAGCGGGATATACAAAATATTCTTCAGACAATATGGAAATATTTGGATTGATACCACAAGAAAAATTGAAAAAGTATCAAGATGAGGCAGAGTTAATAATAACACACGGAGGAGTAGGTTCAATAATAAGTTCTATAAAACTAGGAAAAAAAGTAATAGCAGTACCAAGGTTACATGAATATGGAGAACATGTAAATGACCATCAAAAGCAAATAGTAGAAAACTTTAATGAAGAAGGGTATATAATAGGAATAAAAGATGTATCAGAATTAGAAAAAGCAATAGAAAAATCTGAAAAATTTAAACCAAAAAAATATGAAGGAAATAATAAAAAAATGTTATCAATAATAGAAAATTATATAGATAATTTAAAATAGGAAGTGAAAATGAAAGATAAAAAAGAAACAAAAATTGTAGAAAAAAATGAATTAAATATAAATAAAGAAAAAATAAAAGAATTATTAAACAAATTTGTAAACTCAATATGGTTCTTAATACTAATAGGAATAATATTATTATTAAAAACAATATTATTTTATGAAAACACAATAACAATAAGAGAAGCAATAGATAAAAACCTAGTATTTGGAACATGTATGTTTATTCTGTCATTTATGTGCATAATAGCAATGTTTACAAATAAAATAAGAGGAATACTGGCAATAACATTAGACGTATTGCTAAGTATACTATTATTTGGAGACCACCTATATTATATATATTCAAGTTCAGCATTATCAATAGCACAAATAACAAATTTACAATATGGAGAAGAAATAATAGGAACAATACCAATGCTATTAGAATTAAAACATATATTATATTTTATAGATATAATAGTAATTTTATTATTATTGGTGTTTAAAGTAATAAAAATAGAAAAGAAAGAAAAAGCAAATTTAAAAGTAAAAGTATTAAGAGGAATATCAGGAATAGTAGCAATTTGTTTATTTTTCACAATAGATGCAAAATATGTAGAAAAAGCAGGAGAAGATCCATATAATAAGGACACACAAATAAAAAAAGGAACAATATATGGTTATCATATATCAGACATAGAAAGTTTAATAAACATAAAAAAATCAGCAAAATATGATAAAAAAGAAAATATGTTAGCAGATTATGAAAAACTAAAAACAAAATATGAGGAAAAATACGGAGAAAGTAACTATAATTTAGAAAAAATAGCAAAAGGAAAAAACATTATAATATTACAATTAGAATCAGTACAAGAATTCGTAATAAACAAAACAATAAATGGAAAAGAAATAACACCTAATATAAATAAATTTATAAACGAAAATATAGAATTTTCAAATATGTATATGCAAAGTTATTCGACAACAGCAGATTCAGAATTTTCAACAGTAACATCATTATATCCTATGGAAAATGGAATGTCATATAGTAGATATTATTCAAACAAATATGATGATATATTTACAATGATAAAAAAAGAAGGATATGAAACTTCATACATGCATGGAAATTATGGATATTTTTGGAATAGAGGGAATGTATATAAAGAATTTGGAGTAGATAATTTAGAATTAAAAGATCAATTTGAAGACCAATCAGAAAATGTAATGGGATATTTATCAGACGAACTATTATACAAACAAGCAGTAGAAAAATTAAAAACATATAATATGCCATTTTTCTCATATATAGTATCAGCATCATCACATACAGGATTTACATTAGATGGATTAGAAAATAAAGAAAATAAAGTAAATATAGATGTAGGAAAATATAAAGACACATTTTTTGGAAACTATTTAGAATCAGTTAATTATGCAGATTATGCTTTTGGAATATTTATAGAAGAACTAAAAGAAGCAGAATTATATGATGACACAATAATTTTAATATATGGAGACCATAATGGAATAGATATGTATAATGAAGAAATGTTAGACTTCCTAAAACAAATAAATCCTAATATAACAGATGTAGATATAAAACTAAACTATATAAGAGTAGCATGTGGAATGAAAATACCAGGAATAGAAAATTTAGAAATAGAAAAACCAGTAAGCAAATTAGATATAAAACCAACTTTTAAATACTTATTAGCTGGAAATGAAGAAGAAATAATAGATGAAGAAAGAAAAGAAGTAAGTTTAGGAACAAATATGTTTGCAAGAAAAGATTTTATATCATTAAATAATGAAAGGATAGTAACAAGCAGATATTATTTTGATGAAAAATGGTATAGAAGAATAGATGGAACAGAAGTAATTTTAGAAAAAATACCAGAAGAGGAAAAGGAGTTATTAGAAGAATATTATAATGATATGAAACAAGAATTAGCAATATCAACATCAATAAGCATAAACAATTTATTAAAATAGCTGTTTTTTGGGACGGAGGAAAAAAACAGCCTAAAGATATTTTTAAAACTAAACAGAAAGGAGACGTTAGCAATGGGTGAAGAAAGAATACTAAGTCCAGAATTAGAAAACATGCAAGAAGAAAGATTAGAAAATTCATTAAGGCCTAAAAACTTAGATGAATATATTGGACAAGATAAAGTAAAAGAAAACATGAAAATATATATAAAATCAGCAAAAAAAAGAAAAGAACCATTAGACCATTGTTTATTTTATGGACCACCAGGACTTGGAAAAACAACACTTGCTAGTATAATAGCACATGAAATGAAATCAAATATAAAAATAACATCAGGACCAGCAATAGAAAAACCGGGAGACTTAGCAGGATTACTTACAAATTTATCAGAATTTGATGTTTTATTTATAGATGAAATACATAGATTAAGTAAAAGTGTAGAAGAGATATTATATCCAGCATTAGAAGATTTTACATTAGATATTGTAATAGGAAAAGGACCAAGTAGTAGGTCTATAAGATTAGATTTACCAAAATTTACTTTAATAGGTGCGACAACAAAAGCAGGATCACTAACAACACCTCTTAGAGATAGATTTGGAATTATACATAGATTAGAACTATATTCAGTAGAAGACTTAGCAAAAATAGTAAAAAGATCAAGTAAAATATTAGAGGTAGAAATAGAGGAAGAAGCATCAAAAGAAATAGCAAGAAGATCCAGAGGAACACCAAGAGTCGCAAATAGACTATTAAAAAGAGTAAGAGATTATGCTGTGGTGTTAGGAGATGGAAGTATTACATTAAAAATTGCAAAACATGCTTTAAATAAATTAGAAATAGATGAGCTAGGATTAGATGAAATAGATAGAAAAATATTAGAAACAATGATAGTACAGTATGGAGGAAAACCAGTTGGAATAGAAGCATTAGCAGCAACAGTTGGAGAAGAATTAGACACAATAGAAGATGTATATGAACCATATCTAATACAAATAGGTTTTATTGCAAGAACATTAAGAGGAAGAGTAGTATTACCACCAGCATATAAACATTTAGGTTATTAGGGACGTTTCCTTTAGTGACATAAATGTCGCTTTTGGACAGACCTTTAAATAGATGTGTCCCTTTTGCGACATAAATGTGTGCAAAGGAAACGTCCCCAAGGAGGAAAAGATGGATTTTTATAATAGAGTAAAAGAATTATGTAGTAAATATGAAAAAGTTGCAATGTTTGTTGATATGGATGGAACAATTGTAGAATATGTATTATATTCAGATGGAGTAATAAACACAAAATCTAAAGGGCTATTTATAAATAAGAAACCATTAAAAATTGTTATAGATGAATTAGAAAAAATAAATAAAATAGAAAATTTAGATTTATTTATTTTGTCTATGGCAAGAAGTTATATAATTGTTGAAGAGAAAAAAGAATGGCTAAAAAAACATGCAAGTTTTATAAAAGAAGAAAATTGGATTATTATAAATAGAGAAGCTGGAGATTATAATGATGATACTAGAAGTAGAATAAAGGCAGAGAAAATATTAGAAAAACTTGAAAGTGGATATGAACATGCAATATTTTTAGATGATGACCATAAGGTGTTACATGGAGCAACAAAAATTTTAAAAGATAAATGTGATATATTCCACGTATCATCAGTATTAATTTAGGGACGTTTCCTTTAGTGACATAAATGTCGCTTTTGGGACAGACCTTTAAATAGATGTGTCCCTTTTGCGACATAAATGTGTGCAAAGGAAACGTCCCCAAGGAGAAGAAGAGATGTTTTTAAGTAAGATAAAAAATAATTATAAAACTTTATTAGCAGTAGCTTTTATAAATATTTTAATATTTAGTTTTACAAATATTATGTTTGATATAAAATATGAGCAAGTGGATGATTTTATTATATATAACTTATATTCTGGCTTAGATGGAACTTATGATATTTATGGAATATATATACATCCTTTGTTATGCTTAATATTAGGTACCTTCTTTAAAGCATTTTACACGGTAAATTGGCATACTATATATCTACTACTTATGCAATTTATATGTTTTACAATAATTGGGACTTTATTAATTAGGAAAAATAATTGTGGTATTTCTTATATTTTATATATAATATTTGCAAGTGTGTGTTATACCTCATTGTTACAGTTGATACAATATACATCAGTTTCAGCACTATTAATATTAACAGCATTTTTTGTACTTATGGACTATATTGAAAGAAATAAAAAAGGTAAGAAATATATAATATGTTTTTCGGTACTATTTTTCTTAGGAATAATGACAAGAATGCAGTCGCTTTTAATAATTGCACCTTTTTTTGGAATTTACTTTATATATAATATAATTTTATTAATTAGAGAAAAGATAAAAGAAGTAAAGATAAAAGAAGGAAAGCTAGAAAAAGAAGAGAAGATAGAAAAAGAAAAGATATACAAAGAAAAAATAGATAAAGAGAAAACAAAAAAAGATAAAATACTAAAAATAGTAAGATGTTATTTAATATTAGGAATTATACTTGTTATAACATATGTTTCAAATTATATTATATATAACAATGATGTATATAAAAATTATAATGACTATAATAATGTAAGAACAATTTTACATGATATATCATATACAGACTATTATGAAAATAAAGAGATTTTTGATGAGATTGGCTGGTCTCAAAATGACCAATATCTATTTTATACATTTAATTTTGGAGATGAAAATGTTTTTAGTAAAGAAAATTTAGAAAAAATTGTGGACTATAAAATAAGTAAAGATGACATATATGATTTTGATATAGAACTAAAAGAACTCCAAGATTTATTAATAGAACAGCTAAGAGATACAAATGCTTATGTTAGCATAATGTTTATAGGAAGTTTTTTAGTTGCAATATATACAAATAGAGAAAAAAGATGGTTTATTATAACAATATTTTTACTAACAATTGCAATAAATATATTATTTATATATTTAAATAGAACAATGCAAAGAGTTGTTATACCAGAATTTATTTTAGGAATAGTAATCTTTTTATATTATATAAAATATAAGAAAGAAGATGGAGAAAAAGAATATTTGATAAAAGCAATGTCGATATTTATAATAGTTGTAACAGTGATTTTTGCAGGTGGAGAATATGAATATAATTACAAATTAGAAGATTATAGTAATTTAAAAGATGTAATAGAATATACAAATTCTAATAAAGAGAATGTATATTTTTATACAATACCTTCACTTCAATATAGATATTTGGCATATTCTGTATATGAAATGCCACCTAAAGAATCATTTTCTAATTTAAGAGCAATGGGTGGATGGGATATGTATACTAAAAATTATTATAATTTTAAAGAAAGATATGATTTAGAAGGAACATTTTTAGATTTGTTAAAAGAAAATGTATATTTAATAGATGGAGATGTTACATGGTCTGGTAATTACTACCATGATTATAAAAAACATATAATATTATTTATAAAAGAACATTATAATATAGATGTAACTTGTGAAATGGTAAAATCATTTGATAATATATATATTTATAAATTACAAAAGGTAGTAGAATAATTAAATAAAATTAGGGAATAAATATAAAAAACAAGTTTTTTTCAAATTTTAAGCATAAAGAGTAATTTTTAATGTGAATTTTTTGAAAAAAACTATTGTCAAGCATAAAATTAAATGGTATAATAGTTTTAGATTTGCAAAAGGAGGATTTAAAATGAAAAAATTATTAACAGTTTTAACATTATGTGTAATGTTATTAATGGTAGTAGCACCATTTGTAAACGCTGCAACAACAGAAACTTTAGCTGATGATTTATATGCAAAATTATCTGCATATGGAATGACAGAAGCAGATAAAGTAAAAGTTGAAAGATATTTAGCAGATAATCCTGTAACAGAAGAACAAGCTAATTCAATATTAGCAAAAGCTGACGAAGCAATCGCTGTTATGGATGCTGAAGGAACAAAAGATGTAAGAGAACTTTCAGCAGAAGCTAAAAATCAAATCAAAACAATAGCTCAAGAAGCTGCATCTATAATTGGATTAACATTAGTTTTCAATTCTGGATCAGTAGAAGTTTACAAAGATGGTGTATTAATTGAAACTGTTACATTAGCTGATAGTGGAAAATTAGCATACACAGGAAATAGTAATGTAGCTTTAGTTGTTACTTCAGTAGCTGTAATTGCCCTAGTTGCAACAGTTGTTCTTAAAAAAAGAAGTGCAGTAGCAGGAGCATAAGTTAATGAAAAATGTTATAAAAGCAACTATTATTGATGTAATAGTTGCTTTATTAATATTAGTTTTAATAATATTTGCTATCTATATGTTTTTAGGGCAAACAATAGAAGAAAATATTTTATTAGTAAATCAAGTAGCTGTAAAAGTAGAAAAAACAACTGAAAAACAAGCAATGGAAATGAATGAAGATAATAGATTAGAAAATTATCCAGAATATGGTACACAATATGCAACAATAGAAATTCCAAGAATAGATGTAAATTTACCAGTATATTATGGAGATACTTTACAAATTCTAAAAAATGGAGTAGGTCATTCAAGTGGGAGCTATTTCCCAGGAGAAGGTGGAAGTATAATTTATATGGGGCATAATTCAAAAAAAGTATTTAGAAGATTTTCAGAATTAGAAATAGGAGACCCAATAAAGGTTACAACAAATTATGGTGAATTTAATTATAAAATATATGATATGCAATTAGTAAAAGAAACGCAAACGGATAAATTACCAATACAAAAAGAAAAAGAAATATTAATGGTTTATACATGTTATCCATTTAATAACATAGGATATGCTACACAAAGATATGTAGTTTATGCAGAATTAGCAGATTAGGAGGAAAAAATGAAAGCGTTAATTAATGTAATTAGATTTATATTAATATTATTACTTACAATTTTAATTATTTCTTTAGTATTTATAAATATAGCTAAATCTACTATAATGAGCAAAGACTACATATTAGGAAAACTAGATGAGACAGACTATTATATAAATATTAAAGGAGAAATAGAATCAAATTTCCAGAACTATATAGGGCAATCCGGTTTAGATGAAGAAGTTTTAAATGATATAGTAACAGATGAGAAAATAAAAAATGATACAGAAATAATATTTAATAACATTTACGATGGAACATCTGAAGAAGTTACAACAACAGAAATAGAAGAAAAGTTGAGAACAAATATAGACAACTCATTAGAAGAAGATTTAACAGCAACTCAAGAAAAAATGGTTGATGAATACATAAAAAAGATTTGTAATCAATATTTAGATACAATGTCACATACAAGTTATGAAAACAGTATATATAATGTTATATCAAAAATAGATAATTATATGGAAATGGCTATAAAAGGTTTAGTAATTGGAATTGTAGTTGTAGGAATAATACTTATATTAACAAATATAAAACAAATACTAAAAGCAATATCACATTTGGGAATATCAGCATTTGCAAGTGGTATTTTTATGATAATTGTAAATATCTATATTAACTTAAAAATCCAAGTAAATAATCTATTTGCTCTAAACCAAGCAGTATCATCAAGTATAAGAAACATTGCAAATGATATATTAAATACTGTACAATTACAAGGAATAATATTATTAGTTGTTGGTTTAATTATGATTGTCCTAGGAAATGTATTTTATAAAAATAATAAGGAACAAGTAAAAAGTAAACATTAAAATATTAAATAAATCATTAAAGAAAGCTAAAAAGGCTTTCTTTTTTAAAAGTTTAAAAATAATTTACATAATTATTGCAAGACTCTTTTACTTATGGTATAATATTGATTATATAAAATTTTAAAAATCAGAAAGGATTAGAATAATGGAAAATTTAGTCTATTTCAATAAATTTTATTTAGATAAAGAAAAAGATATTATAGTAAATCTATATAAATCAGGAAAAGATGAAATTACATATATATTGGAAACTCCTAATCATAACACAGGAAATTTAATTACAAATTTAGCTAAAATTTGTAATGTAAAAACTATAAAAAATGAAAACGATATGAAAATAATAAAAGGAAAAATTGAAGCAAGTATAAATGGAGATAATGAAGAAGTTTATATTTTTAGACTTGGTGGGATAAAAATTGCAAATATATATGAAAATAGAATAGAAATAAAAGCAAAAATTCCAGCAATTATAAAAACATTAATGTCACAGACAAAAAAATATAAACTTACAATTGAAAAAACAATAGTAAAAACATATATAACAAAAAAACTAAAATTTAGAACAGACTTACATACTCATATGAATGCAAATCTATCACCAGATTGTTTAATAGCACTTGGAATAGTTCATCAAATAAAATATCCTTTGTATTATATAAAAAAAATAAATTTAAAAATTAGTAAAAAACAAGAAGATGAGATATTAAAAAGAAGAAAAATAGTAGAAAAGGAATTTGAAAACTCTAAATTACAAGGAAAATATTTAACAAGAAAAATTGATGATAATACTTTTATAAATTTTGCCGATTTAATTTTAAATAACTTAGAAAATGCAGAATATAATATAGAAAAAATTAGAACAAGTTTAGCAATATTAAAAGATGGGCAAGCAGTCTTTACAAATCTTGAAAAATCATATTTATATAGATATGTATTTGCAAAAGGAGTACAGTCAGAAGAAAAAATAGAATTAACTAAAGAAGAAGCAAAAAAGATCCCAGAAGAAGATATTAAGAAAATGGTATTTAAAATGTTAGATGATAAAAAAGAAAAAAGCCAATATAAAAATAATACTTTAAGGCAAGATAAATTTTTATGGATAGCAAGAGAATATAAAAAACAAGGAATAAAATATGTAGAAATAGCAGATACGGACCTTTCAAAAAATAGTGATAGAGCAATAAAATTATTAGAAGAAATAGAAGAGTTATTTCCTAAAATAGAAAAAGAAACAGGTGTTAAAATTAGATTTTTATTTGCTATAAGAAGGATACCATTAACAATTATAAAAGACCAAAAAACAAGTAGTACATATTTAAAGGAAAACATTAATTTATTAAAAGCTGTTGCAAAAAGTCCTTATGTTGTTGGAAGTGACTTTATAGGAGAAGAAATAAATGATATATCAGATTTAAAACCTGTAATAAAAGAAATTGTAAAATATGTAGAAACAGAAGATAGAAATTTTACAATTAGAATACATGCTGGTGAAAATGATAGCTTAAAAAGTAATGTTAGAAAATCAATTTTGTGTGTAAAAGAAGAAGTAAGAGAAATAGAAAAAGAAAATAATATTAAAAACTTAAAAATGCCTCAAATAAGAATAGGTCATGGAATATATATTGAAGATTTAAATTCTAATGAAGGAAAAGAGCTTATAAATTTAATAAAAGATAATGGGGTTATAATAGAATTTCAACTTACATCAAATATTAGACTAAATAATTTGAGTGATTTATCAAATCATCCAATAAAGAAATTTTTAGAAAATGATATTAAATGTGTTCAAGGTACAGATGGATGTGGAATGTATGGAACAGATACATTTGATGAGCAATTAGCTTTGCAAAATTTATTGGAATTAACTGATAATGATTTTATGAAAATGAGAAAAGTTGAAGATGATATTATTAAAAAAAGTGATAAATATTTTATAGAAAAAAGTAAAAAGTTCAAAGAGTTTTTAGGAAATAGAACATTAAAAGAAGCAATATTAGATGAAGAAGAAAAAAATATTAGGAAAAATCAAGAAATTGAAGAACTAAGATATAATGATAATTTAAATACAGAAAAAGAGTTAGAAAATAGAATTAAAAAATTACCTGCAGATAAAATTCCTGTAATAATTGCAGGTGGAAGTTTTAACACAAAAGGAAGAAAGACTGATATAAAAGAAGAAGGTGTAAAAATATTAAAAGATTTTATAGAGAAATTAGATAATAATAAGGTATATTTTGTAGTAGGGCATAAATTACAAGGGTATGAAAAAGCTGTTTTGGATATTTCAAAAGAACTTGATAAAAATATTGAAATAGATGCAATTGTACCTAAAATGATAAGTAGGAGTGAAAAAGAAAAATTGTCTGCTGAAAATATTAATGGTATATGTGTATCACCAGAAACAGAAGAGTCTGGGATATATAAAAGTTTTAATTATGAAATATTTGAAAGGAAAAAAGCAGTTGTAATTGCATTTGACGGAAATTCACCAGTTTCTAATTTAGTACAAGAAGCTAAAAATGGAAAAGGAAAATCCAAAATATATGTAAATCAAGAAAATGAATTGTTACGAAAAAAAGCAGAAATGCTAGAAGGGTATATAACACCGTTTAAATTAACTGATGATTTAGCAAATAAAATTTTAGAAGATAATCCAGAATTAAAACAAGGATAATTTACTTGAAAAAATTATAAAAATAATATAGTATAAGCGTAGATATAAAAATGAAAGGAATAAAAAATGAAATTATTATTACATACTTGTTGTGCACCTTGTAGTGTGTATTGTATAGATAGTTTAAGAAAAGAAAACATAGAACCAACAGTTTATTGGTTTAATCCTAATATACATCCATATATGGAATATAAACAAAGAAGAGATTGCCTAAAAGAATATACTAAAAGTATAAATGTAGAAGCCATTTTCGAAGAAGATTATGGCTTAGATGATTTTTGTAAAAATGTAGTAAACTCATTAGAGACAAGATGCCAAGATTATTGTTATCCAGTGCGTTTAGAACAGACCGCAAAATATGCTAAAGAAAATGGTTTTGATGCAATATCAACTACACTTTTAGTTAGTCCATATCAAAAACATGATATTATAAAAAGTTTAGGAGAAACAATTTGTAAAAAATATGGAATTGAATTTTTATATAGAGATTTTAGAGTTGGTTTTAGAAAGGGACAGGCAAAAGCAAGAGAAATAGGGCTTTATATGCAAAAATATTGTGGTTGTATTTTTTCTGAGAATAGAAATTTAAGCCACAATCAAAAAACTCCAAAATTACCAGAAAGTTTTGAGTTTTTACCAGTAGAACATTTGATTAATATAAAAAAAGAAAGAGAAAACAAAGTACAATATTTAGATTTATTACTTGAAGCAGATCCAAGCAAAGAAATGATTAATAAATATTTAAACATTGGTGAATTATTTGTATTAACATATAAAGATGAGCCTGCTTGCGTTTCAGTAGTAACAAAGATAGATAATGATACAGTAGAACTAAAAAATATAGTAACAAAAGAAGAGTATAGAAAAAAAGGCTATGCAAAAAAGATGATTAAGTATTTAGTAGATAATTATAAATCAAGATATAAAAAAATGATTGTTGGAACAACAGAAAATAATATACCTTTCTATGTAAAACAAGGATTTGATAAATATGAAAAAACAATAAAAAATTATTTTGTTGATAACTATGATGAAAAAATATATGATGGAAATATGCAATGTGTTGATATGTATTATTATTCAAAAGATTTAAAAAAGCTGAAAAATAACTAGTAATTTGTATGGGAGGATAAAAAATGAATTTGGAAGAATTAAAAAAAGATTGCAGTAAAAAGCAAAAGAAAGGT
>CALXFB010000040.1 GCA_944387475.1 uncultured Clostridia bacterium | reverse complement strand
CTTACTAAAATAATCTTTTTTCTCTTATTCACATTAATCTCCCCTTTCTAAAACATAAAAAGTAGTACATACTATTATTTAAAAATAATTATTTAACATCTTTTAATCTTCTATAATTTATTCCAAAAAATATTACTAAAATAACAATTAATCCAATTAGAAAATATAATTTAGTATCTTCTCCTGCTTTAGGTAAATTATTTGTTGTTGTAGTTTTTTGAATGTTATTGTTGTTATTATTACTGCTACTATTATTATTTGTTATTACAGGTGTTTCCTCATGTTCCTCTTGAGGTTCTTCTACTACTTCTTCTGGAGGGTCTTGTTCTTGGTTGCTAAATTGTTCTTCCATCATCTCTTGTAGTCTTGTAAAATCTGCATCTGCTTTTATTTTTAAAGTTGTTACTATTTTACATGATGTGTCTGTTACATCTTGTTGTTCCATTGTTATTTCATATGTGTCTCCTTCAGTTGCATCATTTTTGCTTATTGGCTCTCCATACCATTCATTTATATATTTCATAACATTTGCTTCAAATTCTTCTTTAGTAATCATTTCTATATTTCCCTGACCGCTAATGTAAGTTAAAATAAAATATGTAGAAGCATATTCAAAGTCCACTCCATTTAAATTAGCTATTGCCATGTATGCAAGCATACAACCAGTAGCACTACTTGTCTCATCTAAATATTCATCATATGTCATTCCTTGTTCTACATTCATTTCAGAGACAAATGTTAGTTCATCCTCTAAATTGTACTTTACCTGTATTTCCCCAACGTCGCTAGTATTAATAGTTATAATATCATTTTCTACTTGAATATTAGTAATATCAAGATTAATTCCTTCCAAAGCTTCTGAACTCATCAAATCCTGAAATGCTTGTTCTAAACTCTCTTTGGTTACTGGCTGTATTGCCCCATAAGAGCTTGAATATATTGTAAACATTATAATTATAAATATTAAAATAATACTTAAAAATTTCTTCAACATACAAATTTCCCCTTTTATTATCATATGTACTTTTACTATAACATAATCCTTCTATAATATCTATAATGTAACAAAAACTTAATATTTTCGTAATACATTATTTTGATACTAAATATAAATTATTGCTTATTTTTTCTGAAGAATTATCCCCTTCAAAAAGTTTAGTAACATTTTTAAAATCAGTGTTAGATGTTATCTCATTTAATATCTCATCATTGTTCATATAAGTTTTTATACATAAAATATACGAATTCTCATTTTCTAACTCTTTATTATTTAAAAGATATTGCATATCATTATTATTTACATTAACAATTAAAGTTTTTTCATAAATCATCATTTCAGGAAGACTTTGCATATGGTTAAAGAAATTATCATAAATATACACAAATGATTTATCTCTATTCTCTTCTGCAATTTCTAAACATTTTGCATATTCTTCATACAAAAATTTTGGTTTAGAAAAAATCATTCCATTTATAACTAATAAAGCGGCAATTATTGTAATTACTATATTTTTGTATTTAAATTTTAAAATATTATCTAATACAAAAAATAGGCTAAGTGCAACAAATGGTATCATAGGCATTATATATCTTAATTCTTGGAACGATGTTAGTTTTACTGTTATAAAAAAGTAAATAAAACTTGGAACTGTTGTAAGTAAAACAACAAGTTTTTTATCTGACTTTTTAAACCAGTATACAATCCCTGTAAAAAATACTAAAAGTACAGCACATATTAAAATCATATTATCATTAATAGAAAATGCATATGCAAAATGTTTTACATAGTCTATTAAATGTTCAAAATAATCACTATTTGCTAAATTCTTTAAACCTCTATCTGTAAAAAACAAATGATATATGCAAGGTACAAATAGTAAAACTCCTATAACTGCATATAATACATGAAATCCAAGATATTTTCCTAAATCTTTATATTTTTTCTTTTTAATCATAGCAATAGCCATAATAATAAATATTAAAAATGCATAAATTGCAAAATAATATTGTGTTAAAAAGCCTAAAACCGTAGTAAATCCCAGTTTTATTGTCAGCTCGTTTGATAATTTAAAATCATTTAAATAAATTCTTAATGTATAATAAAAATATAGTATTATAAAAAATGTAAGTAACATATACATTCTTTGGAATATTACCATTGACATTGTTCCCATAGAAAGTCCATAAAATATTAATACTCCAATTGTTAAATTATCTTTCCCCAATATTTTAAGTATTCTTCTAATTACAAAACAACTTAAAGCAAATGCTATAATATTTACAACAAATGCAGAATAT
This sequence comes from uncultured Clostridia bacterium, assembly GCA_944387475.1. Lineage (GTDB taxonomy): Bacteria > Bacillota > Clostridia > TANB77 > CAG-508 > CAG-269. The sequence goes on along the minus strand of CALXFB010000040.1, from coordinate 13,829 downwards.
TTAGTAAATTCTCCTGAAAATAACAATGTTGAAAAATGCACTAAAGTATAAAATAATGGTGGGTGATTATCTCCTGCTTGATTATGGTATAATGCCCAAAAATTAAATATATTTTCTGGTTGTAATGTCACATAATTTTTAACAAAATCACGTGTTTTCCATACAGGTCCATCAACACCTGCCTCATATGCTTCCATTAGTCCATTAGTTGGATTTACAGCAGATGAAATACTATATCCTTCATCTTCATGAAAACCTACTTTTTTAGTCTCATAGAAAAATATAATTCCACACATTAGTATTACTAAAATAACAACTATTAAGTTTTTTAACTTTTCTTTATTTTTTAACATTTCCATAGTTCTTTTCTCCTTATATTATTTACTATATCCTACCATTACTTTTAAGAAAAATCAATAATTTTTAGTTTGACAATCTATATTCTCTAAAGTATAATATCTTTAGAAAATTTTGGAGGCAAATTATGAAATTAAAAGATGTTTTAAAAAATATAGAAATTATAGAAACTAAAGGAAATTTAGATATTGATATAACAAATATTTCATCTGATTCAAGATTAATAGAAAAAAATGGATTATTTTTTGCAATTACAGGTTATGTATTAAAAGGTACTGATTTTATTGAAAGTGCTATAAAAAATGGTGCTACTGCTATTGTAGTAGAACCAGATGTTGATTTAAATTCTTTAAATTATTCAAATATAACTTTTATAAAGGTTGATAATATTAGAAGGAATTTAGCAATAAGTAGTTGTAATTTATATGATAATCCTTCTAAAAAATTAAAGTTAATAGGAGTTACTGGTACTAAAGGAAAAACAACTTCTACTTATATGATTAAAGGTATTTTAGAAAAACATGGATATAAAGTAGGTTTAATTGGTAGTATTGAGACATTAATTGGTAATAAACAAATTAAAATAAATGATAGAACAACTGGTGAAAGTTATGAAATACAAAAAACACTTGATTTAATGGTTAAAGAAAATGTTGATATAATTGTTTTAGAGGTATCTTCACAAGCTATGAAATTAGATAGAGTTGTTGGTTGTGATTTTGATATAACATTATTTACTAATTTAAGTGAAGACCATATAAGTCCAAAAGAACATCCAACGATGGAAGATTATTTCCAAGCTAAACTTTCACTACTTAAAATGTCACCTGCTTGTGTTATTAATTTAGATAATGAATATACAAAGAAAGTTCCAGAACTATTGCCTGATAAAAATATTATAACATTCGGAATAGAAAATAAGGCAGATATTATGGCAAAAGACTTTAAGTATACAAATTCTTCTGTATCTTTTACTTTAATAACAAAAGATTATGAAAAAGAAATTGAAGTATCTATTCCTGGAAAATATATGGGATATAATGCTTTAGGTGCAATAGCTATTAGTAAATATTTTGATGTATCATATGAAAATATTAAAAAAGCTCTAAGTCACATTTCAGTATTTGGAAGAAGTGAAATGGTTCCTAATAAATTAGGTTATAAAATCATGATAGATTATGCACATACCCCTGCAAGTTTAGAATCTATTTTAAAAACTGTAAAGCCTTATACTAAAGGACGTGTCATTTGTACTTGGGGAGTTGGTGGCGATAGGGATAGAAAAAAGCGCCCAATTATGGGAGAAATTTCAGGAAAATTAGCTGATTTTACTATACTTACATGTGACCAGCCACGAACTGAAGACCCTGCAAAAATTGCTGCTGAAATTGAAACTGGTCTAAAGAAAACAAATGGTAAATATACAATTATAATAAATAGAACAGAAGCTATAAGATATGCAATTAATATGATGAATAAGGACGATATTTTAATCCTTCCAGGTCTTGGTAATGACTTATATATTGAATATATGGGTGTAAAATATCCTTATAATGAACGTACTGTGATTTCTGATATTATAGATGAAATGTTAAAAGAAAAAAAAGTTTAATTATTTAAGGTCGAATTCCAAAAAATTCGACCTTTTTATATTTCTATTATTCCATCAAATACTTTTGTTGCAATTCCTTGCATATACACATAATTATTTTCTAAATTAATATATAATTCTCCACCTTTTAATAACACTTTTACATTTTTCCCACATTGTTTTTGGTAATTTCCAGCTATAACAGAAGCACACGCTCCTGTACCACATGCTAATGTTTCATTAGAACCTCTTTCCCATACTCTCATTTTTATTAAATTTTTACTTAACATTTGAACAAATTCCACATTTGTCTTTTTAGGGAATATTTTATTATTTTCTATTAAAGGTCCATATTTATTAATATTTATATTATCCACATCTTTTGCAAATATAACTGCATGTGGGTTTCCAAGATTTACTTTATTTATATAAAATATTTGATTTAAAACATTTAATCTTATTACTCCTTCAAATTTTGGAATTCCCATATTAACTCTATATTCTTCTACTATTCCTTTTCTATTTCTTACGTATTCTACTTCTTTTATTCCTGCTAATGTTTCTACCTTTATTTTTTCTTTTATTGTCATTTTATTATCATATATGTATTTTGCAAAACAACGTATACCATTTCCACACATTTCCGCTTCTGTTCCATCTTTATTAAAAATTCTCATTTTAAAATCTGCAATTAAACTATTTTCCATTAAAATAATTCCATCTGAACCAATTCCAAAATGTTCTTTGCTCATATATCTTGTAATTTTAGGTATTCTTTCATCTGATAATTCTAAATATCTATTTTTTGTTCTATCTATAAAAATATAATCATTTCCAATCCCATGCATTTTTGTAAATAAAATTTTCATGAATAGCCTCCTTTTTACCATTTTATGCAAAAATTTATTAAAAAGTGATTATATTATTAATTCTTGTTTTATTTATTATTAATTTTCTCTTAATAGTATTTATTTAATTTTTCTTTTATTATATAATACATTCATAAGAAGGTGATATTTTTGAAAATACTTAAGAAAATAATTATAATTTTACTTGTTTTGATTTTAATACTTGGAACTATTGGTTTCATAGTTGGATATAGTGTATATTCAAAGGCTTTAGATGAGAAACCTTTGCTTACACGTATAGAAGAAATAGAAAGTGATGAACATTTTGTTCCTTTTAGTGAACTTCCTAAAAATTATTTAAATGCTGTTGTCGCAGTAGAAGACCATAGGTTTTATGAACATGGTCCAATTGATTTTATTGCTATTGCAAGAGCTATATGGGTTAATATTAGTAATTGGGAATTACGAGAAGGTGGCAGTACAATTACTCAGCAATTAGCTAAAAATGTTGTTTTGTCTCAAGAAGAAACAGCTTCAAGAAAACTTGCTGAAATCATTTGTGCTTTTGATATAGAAAAGAACTATTCTAAAGATGAAATTCTAGCCTTATATGTTAATACTTGTTATTTTGGTGATGGTTATTATGGTATATATGATGCAAGTATGGGATATTACAATAAAGATCCTAAAGATTTAACTTTAGATGAAGCGACTATGCTAGCTGGTGTGCCTAATGCTCCTTCTGTTTATGCTCCAACTGTTAATCCTGATTTAGCAAAAAAAAGACAAGAACATGTTTTAAATAAAATGGTAGAATATGGCTATATAACCCAAGAAGAAGCAAATAATATTTAAACAAAAAATTAAAATATAAGTAGTAGATTTTCTATTACTTATATTTTTCTTTTATTCATCTGTCTCTTCCATTATTTTCAAATTCTTAATTGCAAATTTTAAACTATCATTTATAAATTCATTTATTGAAATTAAATTATTATCATTTACAATCTTTCTAATTTCTTCTAACACATCTGTTTCTATTCTTGCTGTAAATTGTGTATAATCTTTTTTCTTTCTACTTTTAACTATAAAATCAGCCACTTTTACCACCTCAAGTAAATTTTAATATAATATTTCAAAAGTGAATATACTCATAAATGAAATTATTAATGAATTCACTATTGACTTATAAAATTAAAACATATAAAATATAAATAAATATTTTACACAAGAAAAGGAGATTTTATTATGATGTATTTTAAAAATAAAACTGGTATTACTCTAATTGCACTTGTTATAACTATTGTGGTTTTACTCATCTTAGCTGGAATATCTATTTCTACTCTTACTGGTGATAATGGCATTCTTACTAAGAGTATAAATGCTAAAGAAAAAACTTTAGATGCTGAAGATAAAGAAAAAATACAAATTGCAATAAGTGAAGCACAAATTTCTAATAATGGTTATCAAAAATTAACAGAAGAAAATTTACAAAAAGAAATAGATGAACAATTCGGAACTGGAATAGTTAGAGTTTACCCTAATGAAAAAAATGCCTTTTCATTTATTTTCCAAAATAAAGAAAGTAATTATAGATTGGAAAAAGATGGTACATTAAATAAAATAGATATAACTTTAAAAATAAATAATGTAGAAGATTTTAGAAATTTTATGAACGAAGTAAATAGTGGAAATACATTTCAAGATCAATATGTATATTTATTAGAAAATATAGATTTAGAAAACCAAGAATGGGATGTAATCGGAAGTTATACTGATGATACTACAAATAATGCTTTTTCTGGTATATTTGAAGGAAATAATAGAACAATAAATGGATTAAATATAAATAAAAATCAAGATTTTGTTGGCTTATTTGCATATAATACAGGAATAATTAGAGATATTATATTAGAAAGTGGAAGTATAACAGGACAAGCAAGAGTTGCTGGAATATTATCAGTAAATGCTGGTTTAATAGAAAATTGTCACAATAAAGGAGTTACTATTAATTTTACTGGCAATTTAGGAGGTGGTGGAATATGTGCAAGAAGTACTGGAGAAATAACTTATTGTAGCAATTCGAAAGAAATCAATTGTAATGCCTCTTATGTTGGTGGAATTGTAGGTGCATTGAATTATGGTCAAATGATTAATTGTTATAATTCAGGTAATATAATTGGTTCAAATGATATAGGTGGTTTAGCAGGAGGTACTCACGATGCACAAATTATTAGTTGTTATAATTTAGGTAATATAACTGGTACAGATAAAAATAGCGAAAACGGAACTTATGTTGGTGGAATTTCTGGTGTATCTGGTGCTAACTCAAAAATTATCAATTGCTATAATAGTGGAAAAATAAAAAGTGAATATCTAAACGGTGGCGGAATTACAGGTCAACTATTAAGTAGTTCTGAAATTATTAATTGTTATAATATTGGTGTTATTGAAAATCAAGGAACTGCACTTGGAAATATAGCTGGCTCTACTTATAGTGAAAGTAAAATTTCAAATTCTTATTTTAGTAAAGAAATATGTAATTTAGAAGGTGTAGGTATAACTAATGATACTACTTCAATAGAAGTTTTTAATAAAACTATTTCTTATATGAAATCAAATGATTTTATAACTGATTTAAATAAAGATGAAGATGTTTTTGCAATAGACAATAATTTGAATAACGGGTACCCAATACTAAAATGGCAAATAGATTAAGAAGATGCTTTTTTAAGCCTCTTCTTTTCTCCATTCCATAACATATTCTTTTTCATTTGTTTTTTCATCTATTTGTATTTTTTTGTTTTTAAAGCCTAGTGCTGTATAAAATAATATAGCATTAATATTTTTTTCATATACATGTAAAATTAGTTTATCATACTTTTCCTTTTCTTTTACAAAATTTATTAATTTTCTTCCGATTCCTTGTCTTTGATATTCTCTTTTTACAAAAAGAGCTCCTATATATTCATTATTTAAAATACTAATAAAACCTTTTATTTCGTCATTTGTTTCATATAAATATGTTTCAGATTTTTTTAAGTACTCATCTTTTACTTTATTATAATTTAATAACCAATAGTCCTTATCAATAAATGGATGTGCTTCAAAATTCCCTTTTGTCCATATTGTCATTACTTTAGTTAAATCTTCTTCTCTAAATTTTCTTATCATTAATTTATATTTTCCTTCCTTATTTTCTATTTTACAATTATACCTAACAATTTTGATAAATCTAATGCTTGCATATCATTTACTACCATTTTCTTTACATCATCTAACCCTACTATTATTCCTTCTATATTACAAGTTCTAAAGTCTATTCCTTCTAATTTTGTTCTAAATAATTGACTATTTGTAAAATTGCTTTCTTTAAATTTTACATTTTTTAATTTTGCTTCACTTATACTACTACTTTCTAAATTAGTGTGAGCAATACTTAAATCTTTTAATACACTTAAATTTAAATTGATATATTTTAAATTACTTTCATTTATTTTAACATTAAATAAACTACATTCTGTACAATTACAGCCTATTAATTTACAATTAGTAAACTGTGTTCTTACAAAACTTGCTCTTGTAAAATTACTATTAGAAAAGTCACAGTTATTAAATGTTACATCACTAAAAATCGTATTTGTAAAATTTGAATTTATTATTTTACAATTTTCAAATATACATTTATTAAATTCAATTTCTTGTAATTCTATATTTTCTTCATTTATATTTTTCAATTTATAATTTTTTATTTCTTGAAATTCTTCATTTATTCCATAAATTTTATAAACATTATTTATTTCTTCCATGATAACCTCATTTTTATTTTTTATTTTTAATTTAGGAAATAAGCTGTTTTTTTCCCCCGTCCCCAAAAACAGCCTATTAATTTTTTCTATATTCTAATATATCTCCTGGCGTACAGTCTAATTCTTTACATATTGCGTCTAATGTGGAAAATCTAATTGCTTTTCCTTTGTTTGTTTTTAGAATAGATAAATTTGCAGGAGTTATACCTATTTTTTCTGCAAGTTCTTGTGAACTTATCTTTCTTTTTGCCATCATTACATCTAAATTTACTATAATAGCCATAATCTCCCCTCCTTTATATTGTTAAATCATTTTCTTCTTTATATTTTATTGCTTTTTTATATATTTCTAATAATACAATTAGGCCTACACCGAATATTAAAAATACCAATGTTACTACATACATAAGAAACATATATACTATTTCCCAGTTTTCTTCTGCTCTACTTAAAAATAACATTATACTATTTACTAAGTACATTATCCCCATTGTTATTGATGTTATATAACTTGTTTTTAATCTTTTAACATTTTGATTTTCAAATACTTTACTATTTTCTAAGCTTTTAAATATTCCAATAAATTGAATTATTAAAATACTTGCTGGTATGCTTGATAAATATAGTATTATTAAGCTTCTTAATGTATTGTCTGTATTAAAATAGCTAAATTCTTTTATTACAACAATTCCTCCTATTAGTACTACTAATAAACATATTATTAATAATATCCATAAAAATATTTTAATTATACTTGATAAACTTTTCTTTCCTAATATTTTCATTTTTATTTTTACTCCTTAATCATAATAATTAACTTTTTCTTCTATATTTATATTTTTATTGTTTAATATTTCTTTTGCTTTTTCTTTTGATATATTATATTCTTGCCAGTCCATCTCTTCTGTGTTTAGCCATACACGTTGTTTATATAAATAATTTTCTGTTCTTTTTACTATTTCTTCTTCTTTTGCATTTAATAGTCTTGTCATTTGCATTGTTGCATCTGTTCCTAAATCACATAAATAGTTTATATCAAAATTACTGTTTTCAGGGTCCTTAAAATATCTATCTATATTTTTTGTTGCTATAAAATTATCTATATTCATAAAGTTTAATATAACATACATAAAACTTGTGATTATTATTCCTGTTTTTAATATATCTATATTTTTTCCTAATAATTTTATAATAATTGGTATTGATATTAATAATTCTGTAATTAATACAAAATCTACAAATATTCTTAAATATGTATATCCATATGCCTCTTGATATAGGTTCATTCTATATATTGCTGATATTATTATTATAATTGTAAAAATTACAATAAGTAAGCTCATTGTTTTATTATAAATTATTTGACCTTTTGTTTTTTCTTTTTTATTTATATTTGCTATTATTAATATTATAAAATTAATAAATGACACTACCATTAGTTGGAAAAATCCTTGCCTTGCATAATTTGAATAGTCAAATCCTTCTACATTACTTCTTTGCATAAACAAGTTTGTTATTTGTATACTACAAAATATTAAATATATTATATTTAATACTGTAAGTATCATATTTATTGTTAAATTTTCAAATTTAATTGAGATTTCTTTTTCTTCATTTTCTTTATTAAACATCGTATTTTCTTTTATTAAATTTATGAAAAGTCCTCCAAAAAATAGAAATACGATAAATGCTACTGCTATTCTTGATATTAATACTATTATTCCTTCAAATGATAGTATTTCTCCTATATTTATAAATACTTTATCAAAAATATTTTCAAATACAGTATCTGCTGACATTAATAGTAATAATACTAATATTATAACTGGTATTGTGATTAGTAATGCTTTTCCTATACTTTTTATTTTCTCTATTTTTACATTTTCTTTTTTTCCTTCTGGGATTTTCATAAAGTCTATTACATCTGAAATGCACTCAAGCATTCCTCCGAATATATGGCTTATTTTTTTTAAGATATTTATGTTTTTTATATTCCCTTTGCATAAATACACACACATTATCATTCCTAAAATTGTTATTACAAATATATTTAATATATTAAATAGTAAGTTATTGAATATAAAATACGTGCTACTTAATAAAATTATTGGTATTGTAAATATTATTGCTTTTTTATTTGTTATTTTTTTATTTTTAGCAAGGAGATATAGTAAATACATTACACATGCAATTACAAATATAAATACTGATATTCCGCCTGTTTTATTCCAAAATAATATTGACTGTAATATTGCTAATATTCCACTTACTCCTATAATAGTTTTCATGTTTCTTCCTCCTTTAACTTTTATTAGTATAAAACACTTTTTGTTTTTTGTCAATATTTTTTTATTGTTTTTCGATATTTTTTTATCATTTTAAAACAACCTAATTATTTTAGATTGTTTTCCCTTTTTTATTTCTTTTTCTTTTTTACTTTCTGCTTCATTTTTTCTAACTCTAAATTAGATAACTCTTTTGCTGAGAAATAATCTCCATTACTTATACATGAAACTATTAGTTTTAAAAAGTCAATATAATCTTCATCTCTTATCATTTTTCTCATTCCTTTTCTTTGTATTTCTATATTAACTCATAATTCTTTTGTTTTTGGGTATAACTAATAGTGCACCTTGGCCCAATTAATACTACCACATGTGACACTTTATTTCAAGTCTTTTAGAGGATTTTTAGTAAAATTTTCCATATAATTTATTCCTATTATTAATGTGTTCACTATTCCTTCTAAGCTTGTTATACTTTTATTGATATTTCTAATGTTGGAGGTATTTTACATGGATTCATTTACAAAATTAGATATTGACAAACATTTTGGTAAAATATTTAGGGATTACCGTAAAAAAGCTAAAATTACTCAAGAAGATTTAGCTGAGGATTTAGGTATTTCTTTAAAATATATTTCACGAGTTGAAAATGGAAATAATGGTGTTAAAACTCAAAACTTGATACAATATATGAATATTTTAGGTGTTTCTCCTAATCTTCTATTCGGCAAGTTTATGACACACCCTAACATAAGAAAAGATATGGATTTATATGAAAAAATTGCTAAATTATCTGAAGAGCAAAAAGAATTCATTTCTTCTATTATTGATTTAGTACAAAATTTAAAATAATTTTTATATAAAAAACAACGTATGAAATCATGCGTTGTTTTTATTATATTTTATTCATTCCAAAATGCTTTATATGTTTTATATGCTGAATATATATCATATTTACTTGTTACTTCATATGGAGCATGCATTGAAAGTACTGGAACTCCACAATCTATTACATCTGTACCTTTATTTGCTATAATATATGCAATTGTTCCTCCTCCACCAATGTCTACTTTTCCAAGTTCTGCTACTTGGTATCTAATATTATTTTTTTCTAATACATTTCTTACCCAAGCTACATATTCTGCATTTGCATCTGATGCTCCTGATTTTCCTCTTGACCCTGTATATTTATTTAAGCTAATTCCCCTGCCAATAAATCCTGCATTTGTTTTATCTGATACTGATGCATATAATGGGTCAAATCCTGCATCTACATCTGATGATAACATTTTTGAAAAACAAAATACCTTATCTAATAAATTCGGTTTATTTACTCCTAATTTATTTAATATTTCTGATATAAAGAAGTCAAACATATGAGATTCCATACCAGTGTTTCCCATGCTTCCTATTTCTTCTTTGTCTGATAAAATACATACAGCTGTATTTTTTACTTTTCCTAGTTCCATCATTGCATGAAGTGATGTATAGGCACATACTTTATCATCTTGTCCGTATGCTGCTACCATACTTTCATCTAGTCCCATTGTTCTTGCTCTAAATGCTGGTACTAACTCTATTTCTGCACTTGTTAAATCTTGTTCTGTTATTCCATATTTTTTGTTTAATATATTTAATATATTTAATTTAACACCTTCTGAAACTTTTTTATCACCATCTTTTAGCGGTATGCTCCCTATTAATAAACTTAAGTCTTCTCCATCTATTCCATTTTTTAATTTTTTCTCCATTTGTTCTTGTGCTAAATGTGGTAATAAATCTGTTATTGTAAATATCGGATCTTCTTCATTTTCTCCTATATTTACTTCTATTGTTTCTCCATTTGTTTTTACAATTACACCATGCATACTAAGTGGTATTGTTGTCCATTGGTATTTTTTTATTCCTCCATAATAATGTGTTTTAAAGTATGCTAGTCCTCCATCTTCATATAGTGGATTAGGTTTTAAATCTAATCTTGGAGAGTCTACATGTGAGCCTATTATATGTAGCCCATCATTTTCAACTGAATTTTCTCCAATTACTGCAAGGTACATACTTTTCTTTCTATTTATAAAGTATATTTTGTCTCCTGGTTTTAATGTTTCAAATTCCATTATATCTTTATATCCATTTTCATCTGCTAATTTTTTTGCTTCTTTTATAAATTCTCTTTCTGTTTTTGCTCTATTTAGAAAGTCCATATATGATTTTGAAACTTTTTCTATTTCTTGTTTTTCTTCTTCTGGTACTTCTTCCCATCCTGTTTTTTGGTTTCTAAATAATTTTTTCTTTAATTCTTCTTCCATTAATATTCCTCCTTGTTTTTTAATTATTTATTTCTCAATTAGTATATCACTTTTATTTATATTTTTCCATAATTTTTATTATTTATTCGAAAAAACTGGTTATACTATTTTTAGAGGTGATTTATTTTGAGTTCTTTATGGTTGTCTGATAATAATTTTTTTAATAATATTAATATAAAACATGAACTTAATGATAATTTGAATACTGATGTATGTATCATAGGTGGCGGAATTTTTGGTGTTACTTGTGGTTATTATTTATCTAAACTTGGATTTAAAGTAGTTATTTTAGAAAAAGATTTTATAGCATCTAAAACAACTCGGTCACACTACTGGTAAAATTACTAGTGGACACGGTTTATTTTATAATTATTTAGTTAATTCTTTTTCCGAAAAATTTGCTAAAGATTATTTAAATGTAAATGAAGAGGCTATTACAAATATTAAAAACATTATTGATGAGGAAAATATTAATTGTGATTTTGAATTTCAGAATAATTTTGTTTATTCTACTAATCAGGTAGAATCTAATCTTATAAAAGAAGAATATAACACTCTTTCCTCTCTTGGTTTTAATTGTGATTTAGTTACAAAAACTGGTCTTCCTTTTGATATTAAACTTGCTCTTTGCTTTAAAAATCAAGCCCAGTTTAATTCTGTTAAATATTTAGCTGGTCTTTGTAATTGTATTATAAATAGAAACGGAACTATTTATGAAAATACCTGTGCTTTAGATATTAAATTTGATAATGATTTTTATTTTACTTTTACGAAAAATAATTATATCAAATCTAAATATGTAATTATTGCTACTCATTATCCTTTTATTAATTTTCCTGGTTTCTATTTTTCTAAAATGTATCAGGAAACTTCCTATTTGATTGCTGCAAATACTAAGAAAACTTTATTTAATGGTATGTATATTTCTGCTTCTAGTACTGTTTTTTCTTTTAGAACCGCAAAATATGATGCTAAAGATTTGCTATTAATTGGTGGCTCTGAACATAAAACTGGGCATTCTTCTTCATACGAAGACACTTATGGTCGATTAGAGAATTTAGCTAAAATGTATTATCCTGATTGTGAGGTTTTGTTTAAATGGAATACTCGCGATTGTGTTTCTTTAGATAAACTTCCATATATTGGTCTTTTTTCTCCTAATATGCCTAATGTTTTTGTTGGAACTGGTTTTAAAAAATGGGGTATGAGTTTATCTAATGTTGCTAGTAATATTATTGTTGATAAAATTTGTGGTAATTATAATAAATATGAGTATTTGTTTAAGCCAACTAGGTTAAATCCTATAAAAAATAGAACTGAGTTTAAAGATATGCTTATCCAGTCTACTAATTCTCTTCTTATTGATAAATTTAAACATTCTGATATTAATTTTGATGACATTGCTACTGGTTCTGGTGGTATTATTGAGATTAATGGTGAAAAAGTAGGAATTTACAAAGATGAAAGTGGTAAAATTTATGCTGTTAAGCCTATTTGCACTCATCTTGGTTGCCTTCTTTCCTGGAATGATATTGATAAAACTTGGGATTGTCCTTGCCATGGTTCAAGGTTTAATTTTGACGGTAAAAATTTATATGAGCCTGCTCTTAAAAATTTAGATTGTTACGATTTTTAATTTATTTGTGTTTTTTGTTGACTTATAGCATTTTTTTTGCTACAATGCTTTTAGAATAAATCATATATTTATATATTTATTTATTTTTTGTTTATTGAACTAGATTTCTTCTAAAATGAGTGAATCTAGTTCTGCTTTTATTTTTAAGGGGTAAAGTTTAATAAGAATATTTTTTATAATATTTATTTTGTTTATGTAGCAATTATTTTTTGAATATTATCCTTCATTTAACACAATAAGTTCAAAGAATTATGTAACATGTTATTCACACCTTTTATAAAAAGTTTAGACTGGTCAATTGACAAAATAAATAAACCTGTGTATAATAAGTATAGGAAATGGAGAAACCACAAACGTGGTTCGCCTCGTTTATAATATGTAAAACACATCTAAACGGTGCAAATGTTACAGATGTGTTTTTTATTGGTTTTTATTGTCTGCTAATAATTATAACTAATGCTATAACTAGAGCAGACGCAATGATAGTTACTGATACAAGACCAGCAAAAAGTAATTTATTATTAATAATAATGCTTCTACTTCTACCATACGCCTCACCTCCTTGTTGGAGGCAAACCACATCTGCTTATTCTCATTTCCTATGTTCATTAGTATACAGTATTTTTTTAGAAAAAACAAGCGAACACTTTATAGAAATATAATTTTTTATTTGCAATTTTCTTATAATCTAAAGAATTATTATAACAATTAATTTGAATATATAAATTAAAATTGCTACAATATATAAACAATAAAACATTTAGTTGTAATACATACAGATAATGCCTATATTATTTCATCTGAAAAAGTTTATTAGAAATAAATAAACATGTCTACTGCATTACTATTTGTATTGTCTTAATAAAATAAACCTATGTAAAATATTGATATTTCAACACTTACATAGGTTTTGTTTCTGGTCGAGGTGGACGCTTGGGTATAGCCTCTATCCTTAGAAACAAGCCATATTCAAAAATACTTGTCAAGCAGTTTG
>CALXFB010000039.1 GCA_944387475.1 uncultured Clostridia bacterium | reverse complement strand
AAAATTTGAAAGGAGGAATGGCACTCCTCCCTCCACTTGAAAGAAGAGGGGTTCCGTGCCTAAGTAAATTTATGAATTTTTAAAATGGATTAGCCCTAAAAATTATATAGATGCTTTTAGAGGAATAATAACTACAGAAGAAAAAATAAAAAGGCATATAAAAGAATGTAAATGTGATGTAGATATAAATGAATATTTTAATGCATACAAAAATGCTAAAACAGGTTTTTATGAAGATACGGTTGAAATTATAGAAAAATTAAAAAAAGAAGGAAATAATATATATATATTATCAAATTTAGCGGAAATAGATTATAAAATATTTAAAGAACAATTTGATATGAATTTGTTTGATGGGTTGTTTCTATCATATAAAATGCATAAGATAAAACCTGAAAAAGAAATATTTCTTGAAGTTATAGATGAACTAGAAAAAGATTCTAATGACATAATATTTTTTGATGACAAAGAAAAAAATGTTGAAATAGCAAGAAAATGTGGAATACAAGCATACCAAGTAACAGGAGATAATATAAAGGAGTGTAGTTTATGGAAAATGTAAAAAAAGCAACAAGAGAAAGTTATGGAGAAGCATTAGTAAGTTTAGGAAAAGAAAATGAAAATGTAGTTGTATTAGATGCAGATTTATCTGAAGCAACAAAAACAAATATGTTTGAAAAAGAATTTCCGGAAAGATTTTTTGATATGGGAATAGCAGAAGCAAATATGATGGGAGTTGCATCAGGTTTAGCAAGTTGTGGTAAAATACCATATGCAAGTACATTTGCAGCATTTGCAGCAGGAAGAAGCTATGATCAGATAAGATGTAGTATAGCATATCCCAAGCTAAATGTAAAAATATGTGCAACACATAGTGGAATAACAGTAGGAGAAGATGGAGCAACACATCAAATGTTAGAAGATATATCCTTAATGAGAACAATGCCTAATATGATAGTTATGTCAGTATGTGATGATGTAGAAACAAAATGGGCAGTAAAAGAAATATCAAAAATAGAAGGACCAGTATATTTAAGGCTTGCAAGGTTAAAAACAGAAAATATATATGAAAAATCACAAGAATTTAAAATAGGGAAAGGAATACAAATAGGTTCTGGAACAGAAGGAACAGTATTTGCAACAGGAGTAACAGTAGAACAAGCATTAGTTGCAAAAAAAATATTAGAAGAAAAAGGAATAAATATTAGAGTTGTGGATATTCATACAATAAAACCAATAGACAGAGAATTAATTATAAAATGTGCAAAAGAAACTAAAAAATTAATTTCAATAGAAGATCATAGCATAATAGGAGGATTAGGCTCAGCAATAGCTGAAGTTTTAACACAAGAATATCCAGCAAAATTAACAAGATTAGGAGTACATGACATATTCGGAAAATCAGGGAAAGCAGAAGAATTAATGGAATATTTCAAAATAACAGCAAAAGAAATAATAGAACAATTTTAGGGACGTTTCCTTTACACACATAAATGTCGCATTTGGGACACATCTTTATCTAGGTGTGTCTTTTTTTGTGAATTTTTTGTGAATTTTGAAAAAGTGAGGAAAAGGAAGAAAAAGTGAAAAAATAAGAAAAAAACCAACATTTTCTATCATATTTTTTAGAAAAAACTATTGCAAAAAATTGACTTTATTGATATGATAGAAAGGTAAAGTAAGATAGAATATTATGCACTAAAATAAAGGTTAAAATTAGATAAAAACAAAAGTTTAAGGAGAACGAAAATGATAGAATTTAGAAATGTTACAAAGACCTACGAAACAGGTACAAAAGCAATTAAAAATGCTAATTTTGTAATAGACAAAGGAGAATTTGCGTTTTTAGTAGGTTCTTCAGGAAGTGGAAAATCTACACTTATTAAATTAATATTAAAAGAAGAAGAACCAACATCAGGAAATATTATTATAAACGGAAAAGACACAACATTTTTAAAACCTAATAGAATACCTTTTTTAAGAAGAAGTATGGGAGTTGTATTCCAAGATTTTAGACTTTTACCAGATAAAACTGTATATGATAATGTAGCATATGCTATGTATATAGTAAGAGCAACACCAAGACATATAAGAAGACAAGTGCCAATGGTATTATCTTTAGTAGGTTTAAGTGGAAAAGCTAAAATGTATCCTAATGAATTATCAGGAGGAGAACAACAAAGGGTAGCACTAGCAAGAGCTTTGGTAAACAACCCATCAATGCTTATTGCAGATGAACCAACTGGAAATTTAGACCCAGACACAGCATGGGATATTATGAATTTATTAAATGACATAAATATGAGAGGTACAACAGTAGTTGTTGCAACACATGCAAAAGACATAGTAAATCAAATGAAAAAAAGAGTAATACACATTCGCAAAGGCGAAATAATTAGAGATGATAAAAAAGGCGGTTATGATTATGAAATATAGCATATTAGGATATTTTATAGGTGAAGGATTTAGTAATGTATTTAAAAACAAAAAATCAACTGGAGCTTCTCTTATGATTATGTGTGCTACTATGATTATATTCGGAATATTTTTAATCTTAGGAGAAAATATAAATCATTTTGTAGATGAAGTAGAATCAGAGCAAGGTATACAAGTATTTGTTAAAAATGAAGCTACTCAAGAACAAATTGATGAATTAGGTAATAAAATAAGAGCAATAGATGGAGTAAGTACAGTAGAATTTGTATCAAAAGACGAAGCATTAGAACAAATGAAAGAAAGATTCGGAGAAAGACAAGATTTACTTGAAGGATACGAAGGAGAAAATAATATATTTACTGCATCATATGTTGTAACTTTAACAGATTTAACAAAAAGTAGTGATGTACAAGCACAAATAGAAACATATAGTGATGTAGTAAAGAAAATAAACAGTAAAGATGAAGTTGTAACAACTTTAATAAATTTAGCAAATGGAATTAAGATTGTAACAGGAGTAATTTTAGTATTGTTAATTGTAATTTCTATATTTATTATAGCAAATACAATTAAACTTACAGTACATGCAAGAAGAAAAGAAATTTCAATAATGAAATATGTAGGTGCAACAAATGGATTTATCAGATGGCCTTTTATAGTAGAAGGTATGATAATAGGAATCTTAGCAAGTATAATATCTATTATAATTGTAGGAGGAGCATATACATTTATTGCAGATAAATTAGTAAGTTCAGAATTTATGCAATTAATCAATATGAGCTTAATTAGCTTTAGTGATATGTTCAACTCAATAATACTTGTTTATATGTTACTAGGTATTGGAATAGGTGTACTAGGTAGTATGATTTCTATGAGAAAATATTTAAAAGTATAAAGGAGAAAAAATGCGAAAGTTTTTAATTATAATTTTAGCTTTTGTAATATCTATATTTAGTATTTTTCCTTATGTACATGCAGAAAATGAAGCGGAAAATAATGAAACAAATAATACAAGTAGTGGTAATACAGCAGTAGAAAATTTACAAAATGAAAGAAATGAAATACAAAATCAAATGGATGAGGAAAATGGAAGACTTGAAGGTGTACAAAATGACTTATCACAAAATTTACAACAAATACAAAAATTAGACGAAAAAATTTCTGAATCAGAGCAAGAGTTAGAAGGTTTAAATACTCAAATATCAGAATTACAAACATCGATTGATGATATAACTGAAAAACTTAATGTATCAGAAGAAGCTTACAATGAGCAAAAAGCTTTACTTGATAATTATTTAATAGCAGTACAAGAGTCAAGTGATACAGAATATTTAGATGTTTTGCTTAGCTCTAAGAGTGTTTCTGATTTTCTATCTAGCTATTTTCTAATTTCAGAACTTGCAAGTTATGAAATGGACTTATTAGATGATATGCAAAAAAGAAAAGATGAAATAGAATTATCTAAACAAAAGCTTGAAAATAATAAAGAAAATTTAGCACAAATAAAAGCAAATCAGATGAAAACAGCAACAGTTTTGGAAAATACAAAATCAGTAAGAGAAAATATGGTTTCTAAATTATCTGAAAAAGAGTTAGAAATACAAACAAAGATAGATGAGTACAACACAAGATTTGAAGAAATAAATAAAGAAATTTTAGAGTTAGCACAAGGAAGTATAGCAGCAGAATACATAGGTGGAGAACTTGCATGGCCAGTTCCAGGGTATACAAGAATAACATCTAAATATGGTATGAGAACACATCCAATAACAGGAGTCTATAAATTACACTCAGGTGTAGATATAGGTGCACCAACAGGAGCAAATTTTATAGCGGCAAATGATGGAATAGTAACAAAGGCGAGTTATAATAGTGCATATGGAAATATGGTAATAATAGACCATGGTGGAGGAGTTTCTACATTATATGCACATGGTTCAGAAATTTTAGTAGAAGTTGGACAAACAGTAAAAAGAGGAGATGCAGTTTTAAAAGTAGGTTCAACAGGTTATTCAACAGGACCACATGCACATTTTGAAGTAAGGTTAAACCGGAGTTGTAACAGATCCAATGCCTTATATAACAAATGGATTAGTGCCAGAGACACAAAATAAAGAAGAACAAGAAAATACTACTAACTAAGATTAAATAAAAAGAAAATAAGAATATAAAAATATAATAAAAGTATCATAGGAGGAACTTATGAAAAGAATTGGATTAAAAATAATAGGAATAATTTTAGTTGCAGTTGTAATATTACAATATAATAGTGTAATGGCAGTTTCTCAAAAAGATTTAGATAATGTAAATAGTGAAATAGAAGATAAAAAAGAAGAATTAGAAGATGTAAAAAACGAAAAATCAGAAACAATGCAAGATGTTAAAGATTTATCTACGCAAATTGCAGATTATCAAGTAGAAATTAATGATTTAGATGGACAAATAAATGAATTAAATAATAAAATAGAAGAGTCACAAAAAAAGGTAGAAGAAGCACAAAAACAATATGATGAAAATAAAAAACTATCAGAAGAAAGATTAGTAGTAATGCAAGAATCTGGAGAAGCAACATATTTAGATTTTATACTAAATTCTAATGGTTTAATGGATATGATTTCTAGTTATTATTTAGCATCAGAATTAGCCCAGGCTGATATGGAACTTTTAGAAGGTTTAGAAAAAGAAAGACAAGAACTTGAAACAGCTAAAAAAGAATTAGAGGAAAATAAATCAAGTTTAGATAATGTGAAAAAGACTAAAGAAAGTAAATCTGAGCAGCTTCAAACATTAAAAAAAGAAAAAGATGCACATGTTGCAGAGTTGTCTGAAGAAGAAAAAGATCTGCAAGCAGAAATTGATGAATTAGTATCACATGAAGCAAGTATCAGAAAAGAAATAGAGAGAATGAAAGCAGAATATGATAAAAATAACTCTGGAGGAACTAATAGCAATACAAGTACAAGTTCATTCGGTTTTGGATGGCCAGTTTCAAATAATAAAATAGGAACAGGTTATGGAGTTTCAGGTTCAATGTGGAGCTCTGGATACCATACAGGAGTAGATTTCCCAGTAGGAACAGGTACACCAGTATATGCAGTAGGAAATGGACAAGTTTTTGATACAGGATATAATAGAGCATATGGTAATTTTGTTGAGATATATCATGGAAATAATGTATATAGTTTTTATGCACATGCATCAAGAGTAAATGTAAGTAAAGGACAAAAAGTAAGCAAAGGACAACAAATAATGTCATCTGGAGCAACAGGAAATGTTTCAGGAGCACATTTACATTTTGAGATAAGAACTCCGGGATATGGATATTCTAGTTGTGTAAATCCTATGCCTTATTTGCCATAATATAGTTTAAAACAAAAGAACAAATAGAAAACATAAGGAAAATTTATATGAATTAAAATATTAATAAAAAACAAAAGCATTATGGTAAAATAAAAAAAGTACTAACGTAAATAATATGAGGGAGGAAACTTATGAAAAAAGTAGTTTTAAAAATATTGGGAATACTCATGGTTGTAATTATGGTATTACAAACAATGTCAATTGCTGCCACTCAAAGTGAGCTTAAAAATCAAAAAAATGAAAATGAAAAGAAAATGAATGAAGCACAATCTCAGTTAGACGATGTTAAAGAAGAAAAAGCTGGTGTGCAAGAAGAAATTAATGATTTAGATAGCCAAATAGTAGATTATCAATCACAAATAAATGAATTAGATGGTAAGATTACAGATTTAAATACACAAATAGAAGAAGCACAAAAAAAGTTAGAAGAAGCACAAAAACAATATGATGAAAATCAAAAGTTAGCTGAAGAAAGATTAGTAATAATGCAAGAGAGTGGAGACACATCATATTTAGACTTTATTTTATCATCTGATAGTGTAACAGATATGATTTCTAGTTATTATTTAGCATCAGAATTAGCAGAAGCTGATACTGAACTTTTAGATGGTTTAGAAAAAGAAAAACAAGAAGTAGAAACAGCTAAACAAGAATTAGAAAGTAGTAAACAAGAGCTTGCAAATTCTAAAGAAAGTAAACAAAGTGTTACAGCACAATTAGAGGTTGCAAAAAAAGAGAAAAATAACCAAGTAGCACAATTATCTGAAGATGAAAAGAAAATACAAGAACAAATAGATGAATTAACAGAAGCAAATAAATCGATAGATGTAAAAATTCAACAAGCAATAGCAGCAGCTAATGCACAAGCAAATAAAAATAATTCATCAAGCAAACCATCAGGAGGTAGCAGTAGTAGTGGAACATCAACAGGAGGAGGTTCAGTTAGTTCTTCAGGATTTATATATCCAGTACCATCAGGTTACCAAAGAATTACAACAGGATTATATTATTCTAGTGGAGCTTATCATGGTGCTGTAGATTTTGGTTCAGGTGGAATAAATGGACAACCGATATATGCAGTAGCTAGTGGAACAGTTATAATATCTGAAAGATTAAACGGAAGTTATGGAAATTATATTATAATAATGCATGATAATGGATTATTTACATTATATGCACACGGACAAGATGGTTCAAGAACAGTATCAGCAGGAGATAGAGTATCACAAGGACAACAAATAATGAGAGTAGGTTCAACTGGAAATTCAACAGGACCACACTTACATTTTGAAGTAAGAACAAGTCCTGGTAAATATAATAATAGAGTAGACCCAAGAAAGTATTTACCATAACACATTAAAGTAATTTAAACAAATTTTAATACATATAATTAAATAAATAATTATTAAATTATGTGGGCGGAAAATTCCGCCCAGATTTAGTAACATAAATATAGACATTGGAGGCAAAATAATGGAAGAACCAAAAAGATTTAAAACTTATAAAATAGTAATGCTGGTGATTTTAGTAGCATTTATAACATTTTTAGTAACATCAATAGGAATGTACCAGTATTTTACAAATGATGGTTTTGGAAAGAGCATAGTTGCAAAGTCAAAAGAAAATGAAGAAATTGTAGAAACATTAAATAATTATAGAAGAATAATAGATAAATATTATTTAGGAGAAATAGATGAGGAAGAACTAAAAGAAGGAGCAATATCAGGATACATAAAAGGTCTTGGTGATGAATATACAGAATATATATCTAAAGAAGATATGGAAGACTATATGGCAGACACAGTTGGGAATTTCGTTGGCGTAGGAATTTATATGGTACAAGACACAGAAGCAAATAAAATAATGGTATTATCACCAATAAAAGGAAGTCCAGCAGAAAAAGCAGGGATACAGCCAGGAGATTATATTATATCAGTAGATGGAGTATCATATACAGGAGAACAAATGACAGAGGCATCAAATAATATTAAGGGAGAAGAAGGAAGCAAAGTAAAAATACAAATATTAAGAGATAATGAAACATTAGATTTTGAATTAACAAGAGAAAATATAAAAGTAAATCCTGTAGAAGGTGAAGTATTAGAAAAAAATATAGGATATATAGCATTTTCATCATTTGATGATGGAACAGCAGAAGAGTTTAAAAATAAATTCCAAGAATTAGAAAAACAAGGAATAAAATCATTAATAATAGACTTACGTAATAATGGTGGAGGAATAGTAGATGAAGCTTTATCAATTGCAAATTATATATTAGATAAAGATTCAGTAATATTATATGAAGTAGATAAAAATAATAATGAAACAGTAGAAAAAACAACAGATGACCCAATAATAAATATACCTATAGTAGTATTAACAAATGGAAATACAGCAAGTTCATCAGAAATTTTAGCAGGAGCATTAAAAGATCATAAAAAAGCAACAATAGTAGGAGAAAAAACATATGGAAAAGGAGTAATACAACAATTACTTACATTACCTGATGGCAGTGGATTGAAAATAACATCTGAGAAATATTTAACACCTAATAGAACAGAAATAAATAAAATAGGAATAGAACCAGATGAAAAAGTAGAATTACCAGAAAGTGTTACAAGTGTATTAAATGTAGAAAGAAATGAAGACACTCAATTACAAAAAGCAATTGAAATTTTAAAATAAATATGATATATATATAATACTTAAAAGAAGAAAAGAGGGAAGAAAATGAATTTACCCAATAAATTAACAATATTTAGAATGATATTAGTACCAATAATGGTTATAATACCATTTTTAGGAATAGATGGAAAATTTTTAGGAATACCAATAGAATGGATTGTAATTGATATAATTTTTATAGTAGCATCAATAACAGATAAATTAGATGGATATTTAGCAAGAAAAAATCATCAGGTAACAGCTTTTGGTAAATTCTTAGATCCTTTAGCAGATAAAATATTAGTATTAGCAGCAATGATGATGTTAGTAGAACAGCAAAAATTACCTGCATGGATACCAATAATAGTATTAGCAAGAGAATTTGTGGTATCAGGATATAGATTAATTGCAGTAGAACAAGGTGGAGAAGTAATAGCAGCATCTAAATGGGGAAAATTAAAAACATTAACACAAATGATTGCAATAATTTTAGCATTTTTGGATTTAAATGCATTCGGTGAATGCTTTACAGGAGTATTACAAGGAGGAGACTTAATATTAAACTTAATAGTAACTATAATAATGATAATACAAGTAATAGCAACAATATTTTCTGGAGTAGATTATTTAAAAGGTGCTAAGAAATATATAAAAGCAAAAGAATAGAAAAAGAATAGTAAAGTAAAAAAGAATCAAAAAAGTGAATACTCATAAGATAAAATGAATATAATTAAAAATAAAAAATGGAATTGCTTGACAAATTTCATTTTTTGCCTTAATATATTAATTGACTTTTCAAGAAATTGGAAAATCAAAAAAATATATAATATAAAGGAAAAAGAAAAAAAGAAAGAAAAAAGGAAAAAAGAAAGAAAAAGGAAAAAAAGAAAAAGAAAGAAAAAAGAAAAAATACAAATTAGAAATTATAATAATTATATAAATGTAATATTATATTAATTATAATATATTACATTAATTATAATTTCTAATTTACCTAAAGAGAGGAGAAATGAACTATGGAAGAAAAGAAAGAAGTATTATTAACACAAGAAGGATATGATAAGTTAGATGAGGAATTAAATTATTTAAAAACAGAAAAAAGAGCAGAAATAGCAGACAGAATAAAAGTGGCATTAGGTTTTGGAGATTTATCAGAAAATTCAGAATATGATGAGGCAAAAACAGCACAAGCAGAAAATGAAACAAGAATAGTAGAGCTTGAAGATAAATTAAGACATGCAAAAATCATAGACCAAAAAGATATAAATACAGAAACTGTACAAGTAGGTAATATTGTAAAAGTATTAGACATGGAATTTGATGAAAAAATAGAATATCAAATAGTAGGTTCAACAGAAGTAAATTTAGCAGAAAATAAAATATCTAACGAATCACCATTAGGAGCAGCATTACTTGGGGCAAAGAAAAATAAAATAGTAGAAGTAAATGCACCAGGTGGAGTTATGAAATATAAAATCTTATCTATAAAAAAATAATAATCGTTTTGGAGACGGAAGAAAAATCGACAAAAAATATCCTTATTAATTTTAAGGATATTTTTTGTTAGAAATTATTTTTTCGTCCCTTAAAATAGTTTAAATATAAGAAACAGCACTTTCTAAAGCAAGTTTTATCATGTTATTTAGACCAGTTTGTCTTTCTTCTGGAGTTGCAACTTCTTTTATATATTTAGAATCTACAACACTCATTAAACAACTTGCTTTTTTGTTTAAAACTTTAGCAGTATAGAAAAGTGCAAAAGCTTCCATTTCAGCAGAAATAGGGTTGAAATCTTTAGGTACTCTTTCTAAAAATTTATTAACATCAGTCATGTAAAGGTCAAAACAATCAGTACATACAGTATTTCCTTTTACTATGTTAATGTTTGTAGCTTTAGAAGTGTTTTCAATAATAGAATTTAATTCTTTATTTCCTTCTACTATGTGACAATCTTCATTATTTAAAGTTAAAGCAAAGTTACTTTCACTAAAAACTTTATCAGCCAAGATAATATCAAATAATTTTAATTCAGGTTTATAACAGCCACAAGAACCAATTCTTATAATGTTTTGGACATCATAAAATTTGTATAATTCGTATGAATAAATTCCCATACTAGGCATACCCATACCAGAAGCCATAACTGTAAGTTCTTTATCTTTATATTTTCCAGTATAAGCATACATACCTCTTACTTGATTTACTAGCTTATAATCAGATAAAAAGTTTTCAGCAATATATTTTGCACGAAGTGGGTCTCCTGGCATTATAACAGTTTTTGCAATATCACCTTTATTTGC
This sequence comes from uncultured Clostridia bacterium, assembly GCA_944387475.1. Taxonomy (GTDB): domain Bacteria; phylum Bacillota; class Clostridia; order TANB77; family CAG-508; genus CAG-269. Next base: position 7,865 of record CALXFB010000039.1, on the reverse strand, counting down.
TTCATTATGCGGTGTTGACATATAACATACCTCCTAAATTGAGACAAAAAGGGACGGGGAATTTTTGTCTCATTTTTTATATAAATAGTATATCACAAATATTAAAAATATTGTGAAAAAATATGAAATTAATTATTTTTAGGATAAGGTTTTTTTCGTCAGTTAGTTTTGCAATATAGTCTATTGAAACATTGTAATATTTTGCGAATTTTATTATTGTGTCTAATGGAGGAATTCTCTCATCATTTTCATATCTAATATAAGAATTTTTAGATATATATGCAATTTCAGCACATTGTTTTTGAGTTAAATCGTTATCTTCTCTTAAATCTCTTAATCTTGTATTCATTTTACCACCTCATAATAATTATAGAGAATTACTCCATATGGGGTTGGTTTTTTTACTCCATATAGAGTATTATTAGTTTGATATTATATATAAACAACATGAGGTTAAAAGCAAAATAAATTAATAAAAAAGGAGAAAACTTAAATGGTAACAAATGAAAAAAGTAAAGGAATTACACTTATAATATGTTAGTAAATCAAGAAAATTAAAAAACAAAAAAATAAGAGATAAGAAAGTACCATTAAATTGGTGCTTTTTTCTGGATTTTGTTATGTTTTTGTGATATTATATTTATGTATTGGAGGTGAGATTATGACAATAAGAGAAACAATAAGAAAAGGAATGATAATGCTTAAAAATAATAATGTAACAGAACCTAATATAAAAGCAAGGCTAATAATGCAATATGTATTAAATAAACCAAGACAATATCTATTAGTATATGATAAAACAGCTTTAATGCTAAGGCAAGAAGTAAATTACTTTAAGGCAATAAAAAAACTATGCCAAGGAATACCAATTCAGCATATAACAAATAGGCAAGAATTTATGAAAATGACATTCTATGTTGATGAAAATGTGTTAATACCAAGGCAGGATACAGAAGTTTTGGTAGAAGAAGTAATAAAAATAGCCAAAAAGATAGGAGCAAAAAAGATATTAGATATGTGTACAGGAAGCGGAGCAATAGCAGTATCACTTGCAAAATATATAGAAGGAAGTTATATAACAGCAGTAGATATATCAAAAAAAGCATTAAACGTAGCAAAATTAAATGCAAAAAATAATGAAGTAGAAAATAGGATAACATTTGTAGAGTCAGATTTATTTAATAATGTAAAAAAAGAAAAATATGATATAATAGTGTCAAATCCACCTTATATAAAAAAAGATGTTTTAAAAAAATTAGATAAAGAAGTACAAAAAGAACCAAAATTAGCATTAGACGGGGGATATGATGGATTAGATTTTTATAGAAAAATAATAAATAAAGCAGAAGAATATTTAAAATTTAATGGATATTTATGTTTTGAAATAGGCTATGATCAAAAAGAAGATGTAGAAGAAATGTTAAAATCCGAAGAAAAATATATAAATATTCAATGCATAAAAGATTTATGTGATAATGATAGAGTAATAATTGCAAGATTAAATTAGCTGTTTTTGGGGACGGAGGAAAAAAACAGCTCGTAAAATAAAAATTATAGAGAAACTGTTTTTTTCCTCCGTCCCAAAAAACAGTTAGAAAGGAAAAAATATGTCTTTTTCTTCTGAAATAAAACAAGAATTAAATAAAACAAGTAGTTTAAGTGATAAGGAAATTGTAAAAAATGAATTAATAGGATATTTGATTTCTGGAAATATTGAAATAACAGAAAAAAATTATTTGAAATTTTCCACTGAAAGTGATTACAATATTAATAGATTTTCAAAATTGCTTGATAATTTAAATATTAATTATAATATTGAAATATTAGGAAAAAATTTTATAGTAACTTTAAAAAAGAAAGATATTTTAGATTTTGTTTTGATAAATGAAAATAAAATATATTTACAAAATAATTATATAGAAAAATTAGAAAATGAAAATTTGAAAGCAATTGTAAGAGGTGTTTTTATGGGGTCTGGTTCTATAAATGACCCTAATAAAAAATACCATTTAGAAATAAGTTTTAAAGAAGAAGAAAATTTAAATAATATAATTGATATTTTAAAGATATTAGATATAAACACAAAAAAATTAACTATTAAAAATAAAAAATCTCTATATATAAAAGAAGGAGAAGAAATTTCTAAGTTTTTAGCTTTAATTGGAGCAACAAAAGCAATGATGACTTTTGAAGATATACGAGTCCAAAAAGAGATGAGAGGAAAAATAAATAGAATAGTAAATTGTGAAACTGCAAATTTGAATAAAACAATAAATGCTTCAATAGAACAAATAGCAGCAATAAAGAAATTAAAAGAAAATGGAAGTTTTAATAAATTAAATGATAATTTAAAAGAAATTGCAAAGCTAAGATTAGAAAATCCAGATATGGCACTTTCAGAACTTGGGAAAAAATTAGAAAAACCACTTGGAAAATCAGGTGTAAATTATAGATTAAAAAAAATAGTGGAGCTAGCAAATGGAAAATAATTTTGGAATATATATACATATACCATTTTGTGTAAAAAAATGTAATTATTGTGATTTTATTTCTTTTTGTAATAAAGATAGTTTTATAGAAGAATATATAAATTCTCTAAAAAAGGAAATAGATAATTTTGATTTTTCTAACAAAATAGTTACAACTATTTATATAGGAGGAGGTACCCCTTCATATATAAATGAAAAACATATTGTGGAAATATTAAAATTATTAAAAGAAAAGATTAAAATTAATAAAATAAAATGGGAAGATATTGAAATTACAATTGAAGTAAATCCTGGTACAGTAAATAAAGAAAAGTTAGGAACATATAAAAAAATAGGAATAAATAGATTAAGTATAGGGCTTCAGACAACAAGTAATAAATTATTAAAAGAAATTGGTAGAATTCATACATATGAGGAATTTTTAGAAACATATAATGAAGCAAGAAATATTGGTTTTGAAAATATAAATGTAGACTTAATAATAGCACTTCCTAATCAAAAAATAGAAGATATAAAAGAAAGTTTAGAACAAATTATAAAATTAAATCCTGAACATATAAGTGTATATTCTTTAATAATAGAAGAAGGAACTGTTTTTTATAAATTATTAGAAGAAAATAAAATAAAATTACCTTCTGATGAAGATGAAAGAAATATGTATTGGTATGTGAAAGATTTTTTAGAACTTAATGGCTATAATCATTATGAAATTTCTAATTTTTCTAAAGAAAATAGAAAATCAAAACATAACTTAAATTGCTGGAACCAAGAAGAATATGTAGGTTTTGGAATAAATGCACATTCATACATAGATAAAATTAGATTTTGTAATATAGATAATTTAGAAGAATATATAAAAAATATTAAAGAAGGTAATTTAGAAAAAAATAGAATAATAGAAGAAAAACAATCTAAAGAAAATGAAGAAAAAGAATTTATGATGCTTGGGTTTAGAAAAATAGAGGGAGTTGATATTTTTAAATTTAAAGAAAAATTTTGTGAAAATCCTTTATTTCTATTTAGAAAAGAACTTAATAAATTAGTAGAAGAAGGATTAATAGAAGTTGATTTAAATAATATAAAATTAACAAATAAAGGCTTAGATTTAGCAAATATTGTATTTGAAGAATTTGTGTAAAAGTTATAGACAGAAATTATGTAATCTGTGCTTGAAAATTATGTTAATCTATGTTAAAATGTTAAGTATAGCAGAAGCTATAGTAAGAAAAGTGCAATAGAGAAAGGAAAGAAAATGTCTGAGCTTCTTAATGGTATTGAGAAGATTATTACTGTTCCTATTCCTAAGGGGAGGTCTTATTTTAGTCCCCAAAAGAGGAATGGGTACAAAGATCAGCTTCTTTGTACTGATGAGTTGGGTTATGATTTCATCACGGGTGAGTTTGCAGGGTATGCCATTGACTCTTTGCATGGCAAAGTTTGTCTCAAGTATGTGATGGATCCTATGTATTCTGATAATTTTGGGATTACCTTTAAGGGTTTTGATGGTTTTACCAGTTTTTCTGGTGAACTTTATCGGATTTGCCAGCTTATCAAGAAGGATTATATGTATCATGTGAGGAGTATTAATAGGTCAGATTTCCCTGTTGGCAATAGTGAGATTGCTGAATTTTACTGGGTAAATCACATTGAGATTGTGAATTCCTATGATCCTCATGAGCATACGTATTATGCCGGATATGTTGAGAGTGGGATGCAGTATTGTGAGCTTCTCTATGCCAAGGCTCATGATGAGGAGATTACCAGTGGGGATGAGAGTTTTTATGGTGTGAGGCCTGTTATTTACTTGCCTCTTCCAGAGAGTGTTTCCACGAATGATGCTATGGAGCTTGTTTCTGAGAGCTTCATTTTGGGGCAGTAGATATTGCACAACAAAGAAGAACTTCGTATGAGGTTCTTCTTTGTTAATTTGAAATTTTTTTGTAAGAATATAAAGAAAAAATGTTCGCAAAAACTATTGACTTTTTATAAAAAAGGATATAAAATAAAAGCGAACATTTTTTTAGGAGGAGTTAATATGTTATCAACATTACATATAAAAAATATAGGAATAATAGAAGATTTAAGTATAGATTTTAATAAAGGATTAAATGTATTAACAGGAGAAACAGGAGCTGGAAAAACATTAATAATTGATTCTTTAGGGATAATATCTGGAGGAAGATTTTCAAAAGATATGATAAGAAAAGGAGAGACAAATTCATTTGTAGAACTATGTATGTATGTACCAGGATCTAATAAATCAGAAGATGGAAATATAATAGTATCAAGAGAAATAAATATAAACGGTAAAAATATGTGTAAAATAAATGGAAGAATGGTAACAGTAAATGAATTAAAAGATTTTATGAAAGAATTTATAGAAATACATGGGCAAAATGATAATCAAAATCTTTTAGATAGTAAAAAACATTTAAACTATTTAGATAGCTATTCAGGAGAGAATTTATCTGTTTTAAAAAAAGAATACGGAAATTATTATTTTGAATATAAAGATGTTTTAAGAAAATTAAAAGAAAATTTTGGTGATGAGAAAGAAAAACAAAGGAAAATAGATTTATTACAATATCAAATAAATGAGATAGAAGAAGCTAGATTAAAATTAGGTGAAGAAGAAGATTTAGAAGAACAAAGAAAAATAATGTTAAATTCAGAAAAAATATCAGAAAGTTTAAATACGGCAAATAATCTAATAGGAGAAAATGGAATAGATAATATTAGTACAGCAATAAGAGCACTAGAAAAAATAGAAGCATTTGATAAAAAATATGAAAAAATACTAAGTAGTTTAAAAACTATTTATTATGATCTGCAAGAAATATCAAGAGACATAAGTATGTATAAAGAAGATACTTATTTTGACGAGGAAAAAAGAGATTATGTAGAAGAAAGATTAGACTTAATACATTCTTTAAAAAGAAAATATGGAAATAGTATAGAAGAAATAATAAATTATAAAGAAGAAATAAAAAAAGAATTAGAAAAAATAGAAAATTTAGAAGAATATAATATTAAATTAAGAAAAAGAAAAGAAGAATTAGAAGAAAAATTAAATAATTTAGCTAAAAATATACATGAAATAAGAACTAAAAATTCAAGTAAATTAATTAGTGAAATTAATAAAGAATTAGAAGACTTGGAAATGAAAAATGCAAAAATAAATATAAAAGTAGATTATATAGATAATGAATTTTTTGAAAATGGAAAAGATAAAGTAGAATTTTATATAATTACTAATTTAGGAGAAGATGAAAAAGAACTATCTAAAATAGCATCAGGAGGAGAAATGTCAAGAATAATGCTAGCTATAAAAAAGGTATTAGCAGAATTTGACAGCACCGATATTTTAATATTTGATGAAATAGATACAGGAATTTCAGGAAAAGCAGCAAATAGTGTAGCTAAAAAATTAAAATCAATCTCTGATAAACATCAAGTTTTATGTATTTCACATTTACCTAATATTGCAGCAATAGCGGATTATAATTATTTTATAAGCAAAGATGTTTCAGATAAAAGAACAAGAACAAAAGTAAGATTACTAAAAGAAGATGAAGTAATAAAAGAAATTGCAAGAATATCATCTGGAGAAATAAATGATATTACTATAAAATATGCAAAAGAATTAAGAAATAAAAAAGCCTCTTAGAATAAATATGTAAAATCTGGATAAAATAAAAAGGAATAAATTAGAAATAAATAAATATGGAGGTTAGTATGGAAGAACTAATAAAAGATATTAAGGCAATGGAAATATTAGATTCCAGAGGAAATCCAACAGTGGGAGTAGAAGTAATAACAGAAAGTGGATATGTTGGGAAGGCCTCAGTTCCATCAGGGGCATCTACAGGAAGTTTTGAAGCAGTTGAACTAAGAGATGGAGATAAAAATAGGTATATGGGAAAAGGTGTAGAAAAAGCAGTTGAAAATGTAAATAAAAAAATAGCAAAAAAAATAATAGGAATGAATGTATTTAACCAAAGAGCTATAGATGAAGAGATGTGTATATTAGATGATACACCTAATAAATCAAATTTAGGGGCAAATAGTATTTTAGGAGTATCACTTGCAGTAGCAAAAGCTGCTGCAAATAGCTTAGGCATAGAATTATACCAATATATTGGAGGAATTTATGGAACTAAAATGCCTATTCCTATGATGAATATACTAAATGGTGGTAAACATTCTGATAATAATTTAAGTATACAAGAATTTATGATAATGCCTGTAGGAGAAATAACTTTTTCTGAAAGGCTACGTAGAGGTGTAGAAATATATCATACACTTAAAAAAGTATTAAAAGAAAAAGGATATAGTGTAGCTGTAGGAGATGAGGGAGGTTTTGCTCCTAATTTAGAAAATGAAGAACAAGCATTAGATATTATTGTAGAGGCAATAAAAAAAGCAGGGTATGAGCCTAGAAAAGATATAATGCTAGCATTAGATATAGCAAGCACAGAGATGTATGATGAGGCTAAAAAGATTAATAAAAATGGTTATTATTTCTGGAAAACACAAGAGTTTAAAGAAAAAAATGAGATGATAGAATATATAATATCTTTATGTGAAAAATATCCAATATATTCAGTAGAAGATGGCTTAGCAGAAGAAGACTGGGAAAGCTGGAAAGTTTTAACTAGTAAATTAGGAAATAAAGTACAATTAGTTGGAGATGACTTATTTGTTACAAATCCTAAAAGATTAAAAAGAGGAATAGAAGAAAATGCAGCAAATAGTATATTAATAAAATTAAATCAAATAGGAACATTAACAGAAACATTAGATACTATAAAGAAAGCAAAAGAAAACGGATATAATACAATTATTTCACATCGTTCTGGAGAAACAGAGGATACAACAATTGCAGACATTGCAGTAGGAGTAAATGCAGGGCAAATAAAAACAGGAGCACCTTGTAGAACAGATAGAGTAGCTAAATATAATAGATTATTATATATTGAGAAAAAATGTGAGAATAATTTTTAAATATAAATTATTATAAAATGGTATTAATTTAAAAATACCATTTTAATTTTGGCTTTAAAAAAATTATTATGTAAAAACTTAAGGTGTATATGTAATAATTAACTTTTAAGAAGATTGCTTTAAAATAAATAAATTTATTATAATATTATTGTAAAAATATTTAGGAAAGAAGGGGATTAAAGTGGAAAAAATTAATGTAAAAAGGATAGTTACTATTATATTATTTTTTATATAATAGGAAAGTAACACAAACTGTTTTAAAATTAAGTAAAAAATAAAAATTTACTTCAAATTGCTTGCAAAAATTTGTTTTGTATGATATAAATATAAAACAGATGGAGGTGAGAATTTGAAACTAACATTTGCATTTGA
>CALXFB010000038.1 GCA_944387475.1 uncultured Clostridia bacterium | reverse complement strand
CAAAGGCTAACAGAGTAAAATAGCATATTACAGCCTTTTACAGACACTCTCAAATACGGTTAAAAAACACTAAAATTCAGATAAAACAAAAGACCTGAAACCTAGTTGTTTCAAGTCTTTCAAGAATATTTTCTTTTTGGTCGAGGTGACAGGGTTCGAACCTGCGGCCTCATGGTCCCAAACCACGCGCGCTACCAACTGCGCCACACCTCGAAATATTATTGCTCTAAATTTATAGAGTATTTTTTTATTTGACACTTACATATCATAACACATTTTTTATTAATTTGCAAGATTTTTTTGAAAAATTTTATTAAAAATATTGAAAAAATTACTATTTTACTATATAATAGAAAGGTACTTGTAATATGTGCGTCTGTAGTTTAGCTGGATAAAATGCGAGCCTACGAAGTTCGAGACCGGGGGTTCGAGTCCCTCCAGGCGCACCATTAAAAGGTAATTTTAATGAATATTATAAGTAACTTTTGTATAAAATATAGATGCGTTAGAACAATACAAAACTTTTAGAAGTTACTTAAAAGAGAACAAAGGTCGTGGCTGGAAACCTTTGAAGGTCAACCTAAAAAGTGAAACATATTGGAGCATATTAAAGAAAGTGGAAAATTTACAATAAATTTTCAAGCTGGGTGGCACCGCGGAAAAGTATTTTCGTCCCCGCATTATAAGCAGGGCTTTTTTTGTACCTTGCTATATAATAAGAAGGAGGATTTTAAATGATAGAGTACAAAAAACTAAAATGTGACGAATTACGTTTAGACAATGTAGGAGAAAAAGTAAAAATATCAGGATGGGTAGAAACAATTAGAGATTTAGGAGGTTTAGTCTTCTTAGATATTAGAGACATGTATGGAATAACACAAGTTGTTACATCTGGTAAAGACGAAGATGTAGACTTTGCATCACATATCCCAATAGAATCAGCAGTTAGTGTATATGGAACTGTAAAAAAACGTGATGAAGAAACAATTAACCAAAAATTAAAAACTGGTTTAGTAGAAATTAAAATTGAAAAAATTGATATATTAGGGAAAAGAACTCTAAGTTTACCTTTTGAAGTAAATAGTAATCAGGATATAAGAGAAGATTTGAGGCTTCAATATAGATATTTAGACTTACGTTCTGAAAAACTAAAAAATAATTTAATATTACGTGCGAAATTTATACAATTTTTAAGAAATCAAATGTTAGGAAAGAACTTTTTAGAAGTACAAACACCAATTTTAACAAGTTCATCACCAGAAGGTGCAAGAGATTATCTTGTTCCAAGTAGATTACACCCTGAAAAATTTTATGCTTTGCCACAAGCACCTCAACAATTTAAACAATTATTAATGGTTTCTGGAATTGATAAATATTTTCAAATAGCACCATGCTTTAGAGATGAAGACTCAAGAGCAGACAGAACACCTGGTGAATTCTATCAATTAGATATGGAAATGAGCTTTGCATCACAAGAAGATGTTTTAACAACAATAGAACCTGTAATATATAATGCATTTAAAGAATTTTCAGATAAAGAAATAAATATGTACCCATTTCCAAGGTTAAAATATGAAGATGTTATGTTAAAATATGGAACAGATAAACCAGATTTAAGAAATCCTTTAGAAATTGTAGATGTAACAGATGTTTTTGCAAAATTGGAATTAAGAGCATTTAAAAACATGATAGTACGTGTAATTGCAACACATGATGTTGGAGATAAACCTCGTAGTTTCTTTGAAGACATGACAGATTTTGCAATTAAAGAACTAAAAGCAAAAGGCTTAGCTTGGCTTAGAATATTAGATGATGGCTCTTTCCAAGGTCCAATTGCTAAATTTATTACAGATGAAGCAAGAATAGAAATGCAAAAAAGAACAAATTCAAAACCAGGTGATTGTATATTCTTTGTAGCTGAAGTCCCAGGTGTAGTTGAAAAACTAGCTGGACAAGTAAGAGACGAACTAGGTAAAAGATTAGAACTAATTGATAATAATAAATTTGAATTTTGTTGGATAGTTGATTTTCCAATGTTTGAAGACAATGATGGAAAACTTTCATTTAGCCATAATCCATTCTCTATGCCACAAGGCGGTCTTGACAGCTTAGAAAATCAAAATCCATTAGAAATTCTAGCATATCAGTATGATATGGTATGCAATGGCGTAGAAATTGCATCAGGAGCAGTTAGAAATCATGATATTGAAATAATGGTAAAAGCATTCTCAATGGCTGGCTATAGCGAAGAAGAAGTAAAAACAAAATTCGGTGCATTATATACTGCATTCCAATATGGAGCTCCTCCACATGCTGGTATTGCTTACGGAATAGATAGACTTATAATGCTTTTAGCAAATACAGAATCAATAAGAGATGTAATAGCATTCCCATTAAACAGCAAAGCACAAGACTTAATGATGGGTGCACCAAGTAATATAAAAATGGATTTATTAAGAGATGTTCATATAAGAACAATACCACAAAAATAATTTGAGAGTTCAATTCGAACTCTCTTATATTTTAATATATAACACCATTTTCTTTATTATACTTTTCAAAAACTTTTATACACTCATCTCTATCAATATTTTCTAAATCAACTAAACTTTTATTTTCACCTTTTAAAAACTCATAAATAATATCGTCTCTAAAACCAATACTATTTGCATCTTCTTTAGTACAACCATAATAAATTTTTTTAATATTTGCCCATATAGCTGCTGATAAACACATTGGGCAAGGTTCACATGATGTATATAATACACAACCATTTAAATCATATGTTCCTAATTTTTCACAGGCATTTCTAATTGCAACTATTTCAGCATGTGCAGTTGGGTCATGATTTAATAAAACTTTGTTATTTCCATTTGAAATAATATTCCCTTCTTTATCAACAATAACAGCTCCAAAAGGTCCTCCTTGCTTTTTTTCAATAGCTTTTTTAGCATTTTCATTTGCAATTTCCATATACTTATTCATTTTGCTTCCTTCTTTCTATCTAATTTTTATTTTTATTTACATTAAATACAAAATAATTTTATCATAAATAGATTCTATTTTCCATATATTTGTATGGGGTGAATTTTTTGTTAATAAAATCCTTTAAAATAAATAGAAAATTTATAATTTGTTTTTCTATATTGTTAATTATATTAATACCTATAATTATTTTTGTATCATTTGCAAATGATGATAAAACAGAAGAAGAAAATAATTTTATAAAATGGGTAGATTTTAATGTTACATCAGAAGTTATGCATCTTACCTCTAAATTAGATATAGACTCGCATAATGATAATAATTCAAATATACAATATAATTGGATAGAACTTATTTCATATCTCGCTTGTAAATATGGTAATGATTTTAATAATTTTAAAAAATCTGATTTAGATAATATAGTAAATGAACTAAATTCTGGAAAAACAATGGAAGAACTTACAAGAAATTTTAAAAATTATAATTATTATTATGAGGCTTACTCCTCTGTTCTTTGTAATTTTATTGGTAATTATTCTACTGAAAATAATACTGAAAATAATAATGAAAATAATAATAAAAATACAACAAAAAGTACAAATACAAACAAAAATGAAAATAACAACAAAGATGAAACTAGAATTATTCCAGAAAAAAGTTATGGAATTAAAGCATATCTTCCTATTGCTAAAAATTATGCATTTTCACATTACAAAGATTTTGGAAAAAGTAGAGATTATGGTTTTAAAAGAGTACACCTTGGAAACGATTTAATGGGAAGTATAGGAACTCCAATTGTTGCAGTAGAAGGTGGTACAGTAGAACATTTAGGTTGGAACCAGTATGGTGGTTGGAGAATAGGTATTAGAAGTTTTGATAAAAAAAGGTATTACTATTATGCACACTTAAGAAAAGACCACCCATATGCTGATGGTCTTGAAGAAGGTAGCACAGTAAAAGCCGGTGATACTATTGGTTACCTTGGAATGACAGGTTATAGTATAAAAGAAAATGTAAACAATGTAAATGTACCTCATTTGCATTTTGGTATACAGCTCATTTTTGATGAATCTCAAGTAGATAGCCCCAATGAAATATGGATAGATGTATACGAAATAATAGAATTTTTAAAATAGGGACGTTTCCTTTGCTGACATAAATGTCGCATTGGGGACAGATCTATTTAAATTATTTTTTACCAAGTATTAATTTTATATCTTTATTTAATTTTCCTCTAATAATTTTTAATATTACTTCTTCATTGGGCTTTTTAGTATAAATATATTCTCTTAAATCATTCATTGTATTTAATTCTACCCCATCTATACTTGTAATTATATCACCTTCCTTAAGTTCTGTATTATCTGCAGGTCCATTTTTTATAATCTGTGCAACATATATTCCTGTTTCAAAATTTATTCTATTATAATTTCCAGATAAATATGGTATAACCTCTTTATCATATGCATAAATACCAATTGTTGCCTCTTCATATGTTCCAGCATTTTTAAAACTTTCTATAATTGGTTTTATTATATTAATAGGTATTGCAAAACCAATACCTTCTGCTGTTGTTATTTTCACAGTGTTAATCCCTATTACTTCTCCATTTGCTAAAATAAGAGGTCCACCGCTATTTCCAGGATTTATAGTAGCATCTGTCTGTATTAGATCAGTCATGTATGAAGATTTATTTTCTTCTTCTAATTTTATCGTTCTATTTTTAGCACTAATTATCCCAGATGTTACTGTTCTTCTAAATTCAAATCCAATTGGATTACCAATTGCATAAACAGTTTCTCCAACTCTAATAGAATCCGAATCTCCAAAATCCACATATGGTAAATTTTTTGCATTTATCTTAACAATAGAAATATCTAAATCACTATCTGCCCATACCACTGTGCCTTCATAATTTGTTCCATTTTCTAATGTAACATAACATTTGCTATACTTTTCTCCTGTAACATGACTATTACTAACTATATAACCATCTTGAGTAACAATAAAACCTGTACCTAACCCAAGCTCACTTTCCTCACTATCTGTAAAAATACTACTTCCTGTATTCTTTAATTTTGATATACCTACAACTTTTTGTGTTGTCTCTTCAATCATATCTGCAATTTTTGTGCTTTTTTCTTTTGCGTTTTCCACAGTTTGTTCCTCTATTGTGGATTGTTGCCTTTCAGCAGTATAATTATTTTGATTTATTTCTATATTTTGATATGTAGTATATAAATAAAAACCAAAAATCCACACAAAAATGAAAAAAATAGAAACAATTATAATTTTTTTTGAGTTGTTTTTCCTTTTTCTTCTCAACTATTTCACCTCAAAAATATTGTTTCCATTTTTTCATATTTTAAACACTTTTTATTTTGCTTTAAAACATATCGTTATATAGATGTGTCCCAAATGCGACATTTATGTGTGCAAAGGAAACGTCCCTAATGAACCATGTACCTTTTTATTTTGTGTGTTGTTGTTTTTACAAATTCTTCTTTTGTTATTTCTATTTTCTTTATATGTTTAAAGTCTGGTAATTTTTTATTAATTTCTTTTATTTCATCCCATATTTTTTCTTTATATTCTTTTTCTGTCTTCTTTCCTAAAAACTCTTCTATTTGTTCTTCATCATAAACTATTTTTGCACATAACATTGTGTCTGTTGAACTTTTTTCTCTTTGATAAACTATACTTTCTTTTACATATGGTATCTTATTTATTAATATTTCTATTTCTTCTGGATATACATTTTTTCCATTTCTTAATACTATTATATCTTTCTTTCTTCCTGTTACATATAAAAATTCGTCTTTATCGAAATAACCATAATCTCCTGTTTTAAACCATCCGTCTTCAAATGCTTCTTTTGTTGCTTTTTCATTTTCATAATACCCGTAGCATTACACTTGGTCCTTTTACAAGAATCTCGCCTACTCCTTCTTCATCTTTGTTTTCTATTTTTACTTCTAAATCGTCAAATACTAATCCTACTGATCCTGGTCTTTTTTCTTTATCTGTTTCTGCTGCTATTACTGGTGATGTTTCTGTTAGTCCATATCCTTGTATTAGCTCTATTCCTATATTATTAAATCCTATTATTGTTTCCTTACTCATTTGTGCTGCTCCATATAGTACAACTCTTAGGTTTCCTCCAAAATTGTTTAATATTTGTTTGAAAAATTTTTTTCTTAAATCTATATGTATTTTTAATAATCCATTTGATATTTTTGTTATTCTATTTATTAATTTTTCTTTTTTCTGTTCTTTTATTCCTTTTTGAATCTTTTTATACATTGTTTCTAATACTAATGGTACTGCTACTAATATTGATACTTTATATTCTTGCATGTTTTTTTGAATATATTTTAGTCCATCACAAAATGCTACTGTTGCTCCACTATACATTCCATATAAAAATGTTATCGTACATTCAAATGTATGATGTATTGGTAAAAATGATAATAAGGTATCACTTGGATATATTTTTACCCATGATGAGAAGTCTGATAAATTGCTACATATGTTTTTTTGTGATAACATTACTCCTTTGGGCGAACTTGTTGTTCCTGATGTGAATAATAATATTGACATTTTATTTTCATCTATTTCTACATTTTCATATTTTTTACTTCCGTTTTCTAATAATGTATATCCGTTTTTTAATAATTCACTATATTTTTCTGTACCTTCTATTTTTTCATCATCCATTAATATTAAAGTATTTACTTTTGATTTTTCTTCTTCTTTTAATTTAAGCATTACTTCTTTGTATTTTTTATCAAAAAATACTACTTCTGCTCCGCTTCTTATTACTAAATTTTCTATCTCATTATCAGGTAATGCCTTGTCTATTGGTACTATTACCATATTGCTTGTTGCTACTGCCATATATGTTGTACACCATTTGTAGCTATTGTTTCCAATTATTACTATCTTTTTTCCTTCATATCCTAATTCTAATAGACTTGTTCCTAATGCTTTTACATCTGATACATACTCACCATATGTTTTTTCTATTATTTCTTTATCTTTTGCATTTTTCTTATATTTATAGGCAATATTTTCTCTAAATCTTGTTTCTACTCTTTCTAATAATTCCCTATAATTTTCTACTTTTTCTGGTTCGTATACTTTTCTTTCTTTTCCGTTTTTCACTTGCATTACCTCCCTTCGCCTTCATTTTATACCATTCTTCTATTTTTTTCAACTACAAAAATATAAGTGAATTGCATTTTTAATATCTTCAATTCACTATATTTGCTAATAAATTTGTTGATAATAAGAACTATAATTAGGTGATATATCTATTTGAACATTAGGTATTATTTTATCATTTCACACTGTATCTTTTCTTCTTCATCTGTATGAATAAAACCATATTTATAATGTTTTTCCCGATTGCATTCATATATTTTGTAAATATTAAAGAATATGGCACAATAAAAGCAAATATTAATTGTAAATATTCCCTATTAAAATATAAATTGATATTATCCCTATAACATTTAATATTGCGACTAAACGATTTGTTTTTTTACTATTCAAAAAACATCCCCTTTTCTTTTGTAAATACTTTACAAATAAATTTTAACATAATAAGATTTTTAAAACAATAATTTTAAAAAAATATACACCAAAGTACATAAAATATTAATTTAATCTATTGTTTTTTTTGTTATTTAATGTATAATTATGTCAGGATTAGTAATATAAATTCTAATACAAGGAGTGTAGAAATGGAAAAAAAGATGTTTAAATTGACAAACCCACAAAAAAATATATGGAATATGGAATTTTACTATTCTGATACCAACATTTGTAATATTTGCGGTACAGGGCTTATTAAAGAAGAAATAAATATTGATTTGTTAAAAAAAGCTATAAATATACTAGTTAGCAAAAATGATAGCTTTGGAATTAGATTGACTTTGGAAAACAATATCCCAATGCAATATTTTGTAGATTTTGAGCCTTTTGATATAGAAGTTATAAAAATATCTTCTATGGAAGAATTGCGTGCTTTAGAAAATGAAACTGTAAAAGAGAAATTTACTTTATTAAATTCTCCTCTTTTCAAATTTAAACTTGCATTATTCCCAGATGGATATACAGCTATTGTTTTAAATATCCATCACATTATTTCTGACTCTTGGTCTATGGGAATTATTATAAATGAAATTGTTAAAATCTATCATTCACTAATTAATAAAACAGAATATGTGTCTCCTACTTTTTCATATATGGAATTTATTAATTCTGAAGAAAAGTATGAAAATAGTAATAAATATGTAAAAGACAAAGACTTTTGGGAAAACTATTTGTCTGATTTTAATAATGTTGTGTCTATTCCCTCTATAAATAAAAATAATAATATAGATAATTTGCGTAAAGCTGCAAGAGCTACATATTCTATTGATAGTGATATGATGTCTAAGATTAACACTTATTGCAAAGCACATAAATTATCAATATACTCTTTCTTTATGTCTATAATTTCTATTTTTGTTGCAAATTCAGCAAATGTAGATGATTTTGCTATTGGTTCACCAATACTTAACAGAACTAATTTTAAAGACAAAAACTCTACTGGTATGTTCATATCTACCATTCCTTTTCGTGCACATGTTGAGCCAGATATTTCATTTTTAGATTTTGCAACAAAGACATCAATTGATATAATGTCTATTTTTAGACATCAAAAATATTCATATGGAAATATTATAGAAGACATGAGAAAAAAAGATGATAATATGTCTAATTTATACAATATCTCTTTATCATATCAGATTACAAGAGCATCTGAAGATGCCAATAATTACGAATCTAGTTGGGCTTATAATGGAACAGCTATTGATGAACTTGATATTAATATATATGATTTAAATGATACAGGTACATTAAGAATAGATTATGATTATATGCTTTCTAAATATTCAAAACAAGAAATTGATGCTTGGAACATGCGTATTTTAAAAATAATTTCTCAAGTTGTAAGTAATGAAAATATTTTTGTTAAAGATATTGAATATTTAACAGATGATGAAAAAGATAAAATATTAAATAAATTTAACAACCGTACTTTAGGCTGTCCTTTAGACTCTAATATAATTAACTTATTTGAAAACATGGTTAATAAGTACCCTTTAGAAACAGCTTTGATATATAAAGATAAAAAATATACATATAAAGAATTAAATTCAATTGTAAACAAATTTGCTAAATATCTTTCATCTAAAGGTACTAAAAACAATGATATTATTTGTGTGTATATGGATAAAACTGACTGGTTTATCATATCTATATTAGCTATACAAAAATGCGGATGTGCATATTTACCAATGCACCCAGATTATCCAGAAGAAAGAGTAAATTACATATTAAATGATAGTAAATCTAAAATACTTATTACAGATAAAGATATTTCATTTAAAAATATAGATGTTGTAAACCCTAAAAAAGTAGATTTACAAGATTTTAGTGATAATAATTTAAACATAGATATTTTACCTGATAATCTTTGCTATGTAATATACACATCAGGCTCAACAGGTAAACCTAAAGGTGTTCCTATTACACATAAAAATTTGATTAATTTTATTTACACCTTTAATGACTGTTTTAAAAATAAATTTTCAAATAAAGATAATTGTTTATCACTTACAAATATCTCATTTGATGTTAGTGTTTCCGAAATATATACACCTTTATGTTTTGGTGCAACACTTGTATTATATCCAGAAAACACTCTAACTGATGTAAAATTATTAGCAAATACTATTGAAAAAAATAACATTACATTTTTATATATTCCACCTAATGTATTAGATGATGTATCCACATTTATTAAATCTACAAATAAAAAATTTAATGTAAACAAAATGCTAGTTGGAGTAGAGGCTATTAAAAACAATAGTTTAAATAGTTTTATAGAACTAAACCCTAATATAGAAATTGTAAATGGATATGGTCCATCAGAGGCAACTATTTGCTCAACATTTTACATATATAAATATAATGAAGATAAAAACGGAACTGTTCCTATTGGTTATCCATTAAAAAATAATGATATTTTTATATTGAATTTTTTAGGGAATTTACAACCAATTAGTTTTCCAGGAGAAATTTGCATCACAGGTGCAAGTGTTTGTAATGGTTATTTAAATAATCCTGAAAAAACAAAAGATGCCTTTACTACTATTTCAAAATTGTCACAAAATTTGATTTACAAAACAGGTGATATTGGTTATTGGGAAAAAGATGGGTATATATCTTTTATAGGAAGAAACGATTCACAAATAAAATATCGTGGACATAGAATCGAACTAAATGAAATTAATAATAATATAAAAAATATAGAAAATATAACAAATTCAGTTACAATATTTAAGTCAATAAATGATGTACCTGCAATTTGCTCATATGTTTCTTCATCAAGCCCAATAATTACACCAGATTTTGTTAAAAGTAAATTATCTGAGGTTTTACCTTATTATATGATACCTAATCATATAATAATATTAGATAAATTACCTTTAACACCTAATGGAAAAATAGATAGAAAAAATTTACCATATATAAATATAGAACCAGCAAAATATGTAAAACCATCTACTTTAACAGAAATAAAATTGCATAATATTTTATGTTCTTTATTAAATGTAGATAAAGTCTCTATCTATGATGACTTTTTTGAACTTGGCTTAGACTCTTTACTTGCAATAAGACTATCTTTAGACATATATTATGAATTTAAAATAAATTTAACAGTAAGTGACTTATTTAAAAATAATACTATATCTAAACTAGCTTTATTAATAGAAAAAACTGAAAAAGAAGATTTAAATAATAATGAAATATTTAATATTGTTAAAGCCAAAGAAGAACCTAATTATCCATTATCATCTGCTCAAAAAAGAATTTATTATGCATCAAAAATAGCTGGGACATCTCTTTTATATAATATTAGTGGTGGTATTATTATTGATAAATTATTAGATTTAAAAACCGTACAAAATATTTTTAATGAAATAGTTAAAAAACATAGTGTTTTTAGAACATATTTTACAACATATAATGGAGAAGTTAGACAATTTATATTAGATGAATGTAAAATCTATGTCAAATTTTATGATGATGGAATTATATTAGAAAAAGATATTCAAAATATTGTAAATAAATTCCCAAAAGCATTTGATTTAGACTTTGCACCTTTACTTAGAGTAGAATTACATTATATTAATAATTCATCTTTGATATTAATAGACACACATCATATAATAATGGATGGAACTTCTTTAAATATTTTACTTAAAGAATTTTGTGATTTATATAATAAAAAAGAAATTGGTACTTTAGATATAGATTACAAAGATTATTCTGTATGGGAAAATAATTATCTAAATAGTAATAATATCTTACCTATTAAAGAATATTGGAATAACCGATTTAAAGATTACGAAATACCTATCATAAACTTACCTTATGATAACCAACAAACTGAAAAGAAAACATATACTGGTAAAAAAGATTATTTTAAAATACCTGAGAATATCTTTAATAACATTTCAAATATAGCTAAAAAATATGGAATGTCTAATTATATGGTTTACCTTTCAATTTTATATCTATTATTATATAGATATACCGGCCAAGAAAATATTATAATAGGCTCTCCTATTGAAGCAAGATATTCTACCAGTTTAAAAGATATGATAGGAATGTTTGTAAATAATGTTGCTTTAAATAATACTATTGATGGGAAAATTACTTTAGATAAATTTTTAAAAGAAACTAAAAAATTAGTATTAGACAGTTTATCTAACCAACCATATCCATATGATATGCTTGTTAAAGATTTAAAAATACCACAAAACACATCTTTATTTGATGTAGTATTTGCTTATCAGAATGAAAACAATAATAATTTACAACAAGATGATAAAATAAGATTAGTAAATAGCGATACTAAAAATGCTAAATTTAATTTAACAATTGAAATAGAGCCATCTACTCTAAATATTAATTTTGAGTATAATACTGATTTATTTGAGCCAAAAACTATTGAAAGTATATATGAACATTATATTTATTTATTAGAAAATATTACAGATAATTTAAATATTTCTTTAGATGATATAAATATAATTACTGAAAAAGAAAATAATTTATTAGCTCTTTATAATAAAACTGATGGTGAAATTAATAATGATACAGTTGCCTCTATTTTTGAGAAAGTTGTTTTAGAAAATAAAAATAATATTGCTGTTATTTGTGATGATAAAACACTTACTTATTGGGAATTAAATAAAAAAGCAAATAGTTTAGCACACCATCTAATTAGTGTTGGTGTTAAGCCTAATGATATAGTTGCTATTATGGCAAATCGTTCTTTAGAAACAATAGTATGTATGCTTGGAATTTTAAAAGCTGGAGCTGCTTTTCTAAATTTAGACCCTACATACCCTAAAGATAGAACTAAATATTATTTAGAAAATAGTAATGCTCCTTATGTTTTAATACAAAGAGAGTTAAAAGATAAAATAGAAAATGGTAATAATATTATAGAAATAGACCTTGATAATGATATATATATTAAAAACTTTGATAATCCAAAAGTACCTGTAAAACCATTTGATTTATCATATGTAATATATACATCTGGTTCTACTGGTGTACCAAAAGGCGTATTATTACACCAAGTTGGTTTTGCTAATATGGTTAAAGCAATGACCCTTGTACTTGATTATCTAAAAGAAGGAAATAAACATTGTATAGCATCTGTTACATCAACACCTTTTGATATATTTGTATATGAAATTTTTGTATCATTAACACATGGTATGAAAGTTCTTATGGCAAATAATAGTGAACATAGAAATCCTGTACTTTTAGATGCTTTAATTAAAAAATACGGAGCTGATGTTATGACCGTTACCCCTAGCCTTATGAAGATTAATTATGATAATAGACTTGAAAATTCTGCTTTATCAAATATTAAACATATGGTCTTTGGAGGAGAACCTTTACCTGAAAAGTTTGTACAAGATTTAAGAGCTTTATCACCTGGTGTTACTATTTATAATATATACGGTCCAAGTGAAATAACAGTTTTATCTAATGTTCAAAACTTAAATGGTGAAGATAAAATAACAATAGGACCTCCTATTATGAATACACAAATTCATATTTTAGATAAGAATAAAAAAAGGCTTCCTATTGGTGTCGTTGGCGAAATATATATTTCAGGAATTCAAGTAGGTCATGGATATTTAAATAAACCTGATTTAACTAAAAAGAGCTTTTTAGTTAATCCATTCGGCGAAGGTAAAATGTATAAATCTGGTGATATTGGTAGATGGACATTTGATGGTAAGGTTCAATGCTTAGGAAGAGTAGACCATCAAATAAAACTACGTGGTTTAAGAATTGAACTTGGTGAAATAGAAGCAAAAATTGAAAGCATTAAAGGTATTACCGCTTCTGTTATTAATAAAATAGAACTTGATGGCAGGGAATTCTTATGTGGCTATTATGTGTGCGATAAGGATAAAAATGTTTCTGAAAATACTGTAAGAGAATTTTTAAGAAAGTCTTTACCTAATTATATGATACCTACTTATTTTGTAAAATTAAAAGAAATGCCTTATACAATAAATAGAAAAATAGATAGAAAAGCACTACCAATGCCTGATTTAACCAAAAAGCAAAATATTTCTACAAATAATGAAAAATTAAATACTAAACAGAAGAAATTACTAAAAATATGGACTGAACTTTTACATAATAATGACATTTCTATTGACGATAATTTCTTTGATATTGGTGGAGATTCTATTTTAGCAATTAATATGCAAATAGAGGCTTTGAAGGAAGGATTTAAGTTTGAATATGCTGATATATTTAATTTCCCTACAATAAGAGATTTATCAGCTAAAATAACATATAAATCAGGTGATATTTTAAAAGATTATGATTATAGTAATATAAATAAATTATTAAAAAATAATGTAATTGATAATATTGATAAAATACAAAAAGCTGAAATTGGAAATGTTTTATTAATAGGTGTTACAGGTTACTTGGGTTCACATTTAATACACTCATTTTTACTAAATAATAGTGGTGATATTTATTGTTTAATTAGACAAAAAGATAATATTTTGCCTCGTAAGAGACTAAAAAATACTCTTGTACACTATTTTGGTGACTCTTTCTACCAAAATTACAAAAACAGAATACATGTTGTTGAAGGTGATATTTCTAAAAACAATATTGGTCTTTCTGAAGAAGCATTAAATATTATAAAGGAAAATGTTACTACTGTTATAAATTCAGGTGCTATTGTTAAGCATTTTGGGCAAAGGGATTTATTTGAAAAAATTAATGTTTCAGGAACTAAAAATGTTGTTCAAATATGTAAGTCTTTTAATAAAAGATTAATTCATGTTTCTACAATAAGTATTTCTGGTAATGGCGAGAAAGATGAAACAATTATAGAAACACCTGAAAATATAAATGACAAAGTAATTTTTTCTGAAAAGGATTTATATGTTGGACAAAACTTAAATAACGTTTATACTGTTACTAAGTTTGAAGCAGAAAAAATTGTTTTAGAAGAAATATTAAATGGCTTAGATGCTCAAATAGTAAGGATAGGTAATATTACAAATAGATATAGTGATGGTATGTTCCAAAGAAATGTAGAAGAAAATGCTTTTGCTAAACGTTTACAGTCTTTTGTAAATATTGGTGTATTTCCTGATTATTCTTTAGAACATGAAATAGAGCTTACACCTGTAGATTTATGTGCTGATGCTATTTTAAAAATTGCAAATTACACAAGCCCTTGCAACGTTTTCCATATTTATGATACAAAATTATTACCTATAAAACTACTTATTGATACATTATATGAAAAAGGTTATAAACTACTTCCTGTATCTAATAATGAGATGAGAAATATTATTGATGAGTTATTAAAAGATGATAACAAAAAAGATCTTCTTTCTGGAATTATACATGATTTAGATAAAGATAAAAACCTTATTTATACATCTAGGATTAGACTTGATTGTAATTTTTCAGAAAAATATTTAAATCACTTAGGTTTTTACTGGAAACCTATTGATAAGGATTATCTAATTAAATATATTAATTATTTTAAGCAAATAAATTTCTTATAATATCTAACTTTTACAAATAAATTTTAAAATTTATTTGTAAAAGTCTTTTTTATTTTTTCTTTAATGTTATAATATATATATATTTTAGAAAGGAATGATACAAATGACAATTTTAAATGTACCACTTATTTTACTAGTTGTTTCAATAGCTTCAATAGTTTTACTTATATTTTATGTATTATCTAAAAGACCTCTTGTTCAACTTCAAAAAGTTTTTTTAGCTATGCTAATATGTGTATTCATTATAGCTATTGGTGTATTATTACAGGATTTATTAAGTTCTAATACTAGTATAGATCCAATATATTTTGAATATTTTATTTATATAGGTACTTGTTTTCTACCTGTTGCCTTATTTTTCACTGCTTTAATTTTTAAAAATACTAAAATTAAATTTGAAAAACGATATTTACTTTTATTTATAATACCTATAATTTCTTTATTAGTATTATGGACTAACAATTCTCATCATTTGTTTTATGTAGAATTTAATAATAGGATGTCTAATGCTATTTTTGGCCCTTATTTTTATATACATTCTATTTATACTTATGGTTTATTATTTGTAAGTGTTATTATGCTAATACAGAATTCTTTAAAAACTTCTGGTATTTTTTCTAAACAATCTATTTTGATTATTTTAGGAACTATAATACCTATTGCTATAAACTTTTTAGGCACATTAAAAATTGTAAATATGAGTGTATATTCAACACCTATATCTTTTACAATAGCTATGATTTTTTTTGCTTTTGCTATTTTGAAACTTAATTTTTTAAGTATTTCACCAATTGCTCTTCAAAGAATAGTAAATGTAATGTCTGATAGTTATATGGTTTTGGATACTACTAATAACATTATAGATTATAATGATACTTTTAGAAAAACTTTTAATATTAAAAATGATGATATTCGTAAAAAGACTATTTTTGAATTATTACATACTTCTAAAAACTTTGATAGCTTTAAAGAAACTTTTTATAAATCTATTAAAGATAAGAAAACATATACAATAGAATATCATGATGTTAAAACTGGCAAATATTTCAATGTTGAAATTAGCCCCCTTTTCAATAATAAAGTTTTTATTGGTGTTTTACTTTTGTTTAAGGATATTACTCAACACATTTTAGACATTAATAAAATTAAAGATAATCAAGATATGCTTATGGAAAGTGAACGTCTTGCTTCTCTTGGTCAATTAATTGGTGGTATTGCTCATAACTTAAAAACTCCTATTATGTCTATTTCTGGTGCTACTGAAGGTTTGTCTGACTTAATTAAAGAATATGATTCTTCAATTGACGACCCGGAAGTTACATCTAAAGACCACCACGATATTGCTAAAGATATGACAGAATGGATTAATAAAATTAGAGAATATACTAGTTATATGTCTGATGTTATTACAGCTGTTAAAGGTCAAGCAGTTACCATGTCTGAAGCTGATAATGTTAATTTTGATATTGAAGAACTCGTTAAACGTGTTGATATTTTAATGAGACATGAATTAAAAAGTGCTATTGTCTATTTAAATGTGTCTATGCACGTTCCTGAACATACTATTTTACATGGTGATATAAATAGTTTAGTACAAGTAATTAATAACATGATTTCTAATTCTATTCAAGCCTATAATGGAAAGCCTGAACAAAATATTGATTTAATTGTAGAAAAAGATGAAAATAATATTTTTATTTCTGTTAAGGATTATGGTTCAGGTCTTCCTAAAAAGGTTAAGGATAAGTTATTTAAAGAGATGATTACTACTAAAGGTAAAAACGGTACTGGTCTTGGCTTATATATGTCATATTCTACGATTAAAGCTCATTTTGGTGGTGATATTACTTTTAAATCAGAACCTGGTAAAGGTACCACTTTTACTATAATATTACCATTGTAGGATTTGTTCTTATCTTAGAAAAGCAAGTGTTTTATAAAAAAATATTTTTGTAAAACCCCTTGCTTTTTATTTATTTTACTAATATAATATGTTAAAAGTAATATATTAAATAGAGGTATAATATGAGAAAAGGATTACAGAATTTAGAAAATAATGAAAATCAAAATTACAAAATTATAGCTGTTGACGACGAAGAAGGAATTGTAGATTCTTTATCCATTTTCTTAAAAAGATCTGGTTATAATTTTGTAGGAATTACAGATCCTATGGAAGCTATTGAAAGAGTAAAAAATGAACATTTTGATTTAATGATATTAGACTTTATAATGACTCCTATCCATGGTGATCAAGTTGTTGAGGAAATTAGAAAATTTAATAAAGATTTGTATATTTTACTACTTACTGGGCATAAGGATTTAGCACCCCCTTTGGAGACTATTAGAAGGCTAGATATACAAGGTTATTGTGAAAAAAGTGATAAATTTGATCAATTATTGTTATTAATTGAATCAGGTATAAAATCAATTGCTCAAATGAATCAAATTAAAAAAATTAATACAGAATTATCCGATACATATGAAAAATTAGAACAAGCATATTTAGAAAGTATTCAGACTTTACGTTATACTGTTGAAGCAAAGGATACATATACAAGGGGACATTCTGATAGAGTTTCTGAATTTTCTGTTTTGATTGGGAAATACTTAAATCTACCAGAACCTGACCTTGATACTTTAAGAATTGGTGGTTTGTTCCACGATATTGGAAAAATTGGTGTTCCTGATTCTATACTTCAAAAGGAAGCTAAACTTACTGATGACGAATACTCTCAAATTAAACAACATCCTAATATTGGTGTTCATATATTATCACATGCCAAAATTTTCCAAAACATCTTACCTATCGTTGAACACCATCATGAGAGATTTGATGGAAAAGGTTATCCAAGCAGGATTTCTGGAGAAAATATACCATATTTAGCACGAATTACTGCTGTTGCTGATAGTTTTGACGCTATGAGTTCAAAGAGATCTTATCGTGATTCTTTGCCATTAGATGTTATCAAAGAAGAATTTAGAAAAAATAGAGGATCTCAATTTGACCCTAATATTTCAGATTTGTTTTTAGATATTTTAGATAACCATTTTGATGAAATTAAAGAAATTCAAGAAAAATATACCGGTATTGATGATGAAGATTTCAAATAAATTTCTCCTCCACTCTAATTATAAATAAATAATTAGAGTGGTTTTTTATTTTTTGTTTTTAATTTATATCTTAAAAGTTATTATCATTCATTATTTAATATTAAAATGAGCTATTTTGCTAATCTTAATATTTTACTTAATGAAATCCCTGTTCTTTCTGAAATTTCACTTGGTTTCATATTACTTTTTAATAATGATTTTATTATGTTGTTTTCTCCAATAGTTATTCCTGTTCTTCTTCCTTCTGCTCTTCCTTGTGCCCTTATTCTTTTATTTTCATCTATTACCATTTGTTCTGCTGCTAACATGTAATCACTCCTTTTATTATTCTAAAGTTTATAAAATAATAATATTTAAAGTATTTCCTATTTGAACTGTTCTCTCTTTAAGCCTGTTACTTTCTCTATTATATTTATGTCTATTTTTTCTTTAAGCATATTTTTAGCTGTCGTTATTATTCCTTCAGTTCTTCCTTCTGCTCTTCCTTGTGCCCTTATTCTTTTATTTTCATCAATTACCATTTGCTCTGCTGCTAACATGTAATCACTTCCTTTTATTATTCTAAAGTTTATAAAATAATAATATTTAAAGTATTTCCTATTTGAACTGTTCTCTCTTTAAGCCT
>CALXFB010000037.1 GCA_944387475.1 uncultured Clostridia bacterium | reverse complement strand
TGTTTTTTCTCTTATTTTCTTTATTTTTCTAATTTTTTGGAATAATTAGAATAAAAATTTTGATTTAATTTAATTTACTTTATTTATTTTTATAAAATTCTTTAATCCTTTTTCTTATGTATAGACTAGTCCTTTTTTATATTTATTTATTTTATTTTTTTATTTATTTTATTTTTTTATTTATTTTATTTTTTATTTATTTATTTTTCTTTTTATTTTCCTATTTTTTTATTTTCTTGGGATTTTTTGAAGAAAAAATTAAAAATAAATTAAAGTAAATACATATTACTACCTTTTCCATTTTTTGTCAAGTAGTTTTCATAAAAAATTTCAAATAATTTTATTTTCAAAAAAAGTACGCTTGGATTTTCGTTTTCACTCCTAAAACAATTGCGTACTGTTTATGTGTTTATGATATAAAATTTAATCTATACCAAAGGAATTAAACTTCTTTGATACATATCTAGTTGTTTTATTCATTTTCTTTTCTACAACTTTTCTCATTTCTATAGTTATAGAACAAGCTTTAGCCTTCCTCTCGGTAATATCCTTAAATATTACCCATCTGAGACAGATTTATAAAAAAATCTTTGTGTATCGAAGTTGCAACGAGCACCGGACGGAAGCCAACATGGAAATTGCTATTGCCATTGTTGCGGTTGAAAGCGAACAAACCGGCAACGAAAACCATCATTGTAGTAACTACCACGTATGAGGAACGGATTGTTCAACCCAGGGAAGTAAGAGTAATACAGTTTAATCCCTATTTATATATATTATACTTTTTATTTTTTCACAGAAATTGTACCATAATTTCCTCCACCGTCCAGAGTGAACCTCACAATTTCCATTTCTTGCATTATCTATATTTTCTGCAATTTTTCTCCCCACTACTGCTTCTATATCATCTTTTGATAATCTATGTAATATATTCATCTCAGTTTCGAAATTATCCAACAATTTTTGAACAGTTCTTCCCCCTACTCCAGGAATAAAACCTAGTGGTATTTGATATACATATGGTGGTCTATTTTCTGGACTTTTTGTTTTTTCTTTATCTTTTATTAATTCTATTCTATCAAAAACACCGAATGTTACTTTTTTTCCGCCACAATATGGACATTCTTCTACCGGATATTTAGTTTCTATTGATTTATTACATTCATCACAAAATGTTCTATGGTATTTTCCAAGTTTTGGATCTAAACCATAATTTGTTAAAACTTTTCTTCCATCTTCATTTTTTAATGCTTTTACTATTTCTTTAAAAGAAATATCTTTAACTTGTATTTTATTATATTCTCTTGCAATTTTAGGTAAAGAATGTGCATCTGAATTTGTTAAAAAAGTCTTTGTTTCTAATTCTTTTATTTCATCTGCTAAAAAAGTATCTGAACTTAATCCAAGTTCTACTGCAAATATCTTATCAAATTTTTCTTTAAATACATTTTCCAATCTATCTGCGCAATTTCCATAATAGCTTTTATATGGTGTAAAGATATGAGCTGGTACTAATATTCCATTATACTTCTCTACCATATCTATTAAATCATATCCTGATAAATCACTTCTTTGTGTACTTAAAGTTATATTTTTTAAGTGTTTACTTAATTCATTTGAAAATGCTTTTATATCACTTAAATGTGGAAAATAGCACAAATTATGTGCTGCTCCCTTTTTACCATTTCTTCCCTTTTCTGAAGTTTCTACTTCACTTCCTAGTATTATACAAACTTTATCTTTATATATAATTCCACCATCTTCTAATTCATATGCCTCTCCAGTTTTTAAGAAATTTTCAATATCTTCTATTACATATGGTGATGCGCAATCTATTATACCTACTACATTTATCCCTTTTCTTTCTACACATTCTTTTGCAATGTTTTCAAAATTAAGAGATCTTGCAGCCGTTATTTTTATTGGTTTTCCATTTTTACTTCTTCCTATGTGTACATGTAAATCTGCAAATATTTCGTACATTTTAACTCTCCTCTATTTTTTCTGGTATTTCTTCTCCTAAATTTCTCATTATTTTTTGAGCTGTCTGTTTACTAAATAGTGGTCTATTAGGATTATCAAAGTCTTCAAACATTTCATTTGCTAGTTTTTCTTTTTGCTTTTCTATTAATTTATCTACTTTTGGCTCATAATTATATACTACTTCTTTTACAAAATCAATTAAGTTTTTTGTTTCATTATATATTTTGACTAATCTTCTAAAAGCTGTCATGTTTACTAATTCACTAACATTTATATCTTCCATAAATTTTACAAAATCCATAAATGTTTCTAAATAACGATTATATTCATCTTTTAAGTTTCTATGTTCTAAAAGTACTAATGCCTCATCTGGTTTAAATCCTATTCTTTCTGGTCTATCTAATAACATTCCTCCGAATTGATCCACTAATTCTAATATGTCACTTTCTCTTTCTCTTGGATTACTATTACTATATCTGTTTACTTCTTCACATATTTTACAAAACCTTTTGCTAAAGCCCATCTTTTGTAAATATTCTGCTCCTTTTTTCGCATATGTATGGACACTTTCTATATCTTGTGCATTATCTATTTTTTTTACATTACAAAGTAAAGTAGCTGTTAAAACCAAGTTTTTATCAACCTCTATTTTTGAGTAGTTTAAAAACATTCTTGCAATTTCTGTTTTAAATACAACAGATTTATCAAAAAATATTCTATTTTTTTTAGTTAAATAATATAATATTTCCATTTTAGAAGCTAAATCTTGTTCTCCTAAAATATAATCTGCAAAAGTATCCATCAAATTCCTCCTTAGTAATGTTCTTTTTGTTCAATATCATACACTTTTATTATACTTAATAAAGTAAAATATTTCAATATTTTTGTCAAATGTAATAAAATTGTAATATAATTTGTTTTACAAAAAAATAACATAGCTATATTTTTTACTTTTTTTGCCATGTTATTTTTTTATATTAATCTAATAATTTTTTTACTCTATCTATTTGTTCTTTTACTCTATTTTCTGCAGGTCCTCCTACAACATTTCTTTTATTTACACAATTGTTTAAATCTATTGCTAAATAGACATCTTTTTCAAATACACTGCTATATTTTTTATAAATACTTATATCTAAACCATCTAAAGTTTCATTATTTTCAATACAATGTTTTACTAAATTACCTACTATTTTATATGCATCTCTAAATGGAATTCCTTTTTGTACTAAATAATCAGCACAATCTGTTGCATTTAAAAATCCATTTTTAGTTGCTTCTTTCATCTTTTCTTTATTAACACTCATTGTGTTTATCATTGGGTCTAATGTTGTTAAACATAAATTAACTGTGTCTATTGCATCAAATACCGCTTCTTTATCTTCTTGCATGTCTTTGTTATATGCTAATGGTAACCCTTTCATTACAGTCAGCATTGTAAATAAATCCCCATATACTCTTCCTGTTTTTCCTCTAATTAGCTCTGTTATATCTGGATTTTTCTTTTGAGGCATTATTGATGAACCTGTAGAAAAACTATCATCTAATTCTATAAATTTAAATTCCCATGATGCCCATAATATTATTTCTTCACTTATTCTTGATAAGTGCATCATTATTATAGATATATCAGATAATAATTCTATTAAAAAGTCTCTATCTGATACTCCGGTCTAAGCTATTATTTGTTATCTTTGAAAACCCTAATTCTTTAGCTTCAAATTCTCTATCTAAATTATATGTTGTCCCTGCTAATGCACAACTACCTATTGGTGATACATCAGTTCTTTTATAAGTTTCACTTAATCTTTCTATATCACGCATAAACATTTCTACATATGCCATTAAATGATGTGCAAATGTAATTGGTTGTGCCCTTTGCATGTGTGTATATCCAGGCATAATTGTGTTTAAATTTTCTTCTGCTTTTTTTATTAGAGTTTTTATTAATTTTTTTGTGTTTTCTTCTATAGCTATTATTTCTTCTTTTACATACATTCTAATATCTAATTCAACTTGGTCATTTCTACTTCTTGCAGTATGTAGTTTTTTTCCTACATCTCCTATTTTTTTAGTTAGTTCTTCTTCAACAAACATATGAATATCTTCTGCATTTAAATCTATTTTTAATTTTCCTGTTTCTAATTCTTCTAATATTTGATTTAAGCCTTCTATTATTTTTGTCTCATCATCTTTTCCAATAATTTCTTGCTTCGAAAGCATTTTACAATGTGCAATACTTCCTTTTATATCTTGTTTATACATTTTGTAATCAAATCTTATAGAAGAATTAAAATCATTTGTTCTTTTATCGATTTTTTTAGAAAATCTTCCTTCCCACATTTGCATAATAAATACCTCTTTTCTTTTTATTTACCTTCCATTCTTGCTTTAATTTTTATTGGTAATCCATATAAATTAATATATCCTTTAGCATCTTTTTGGTTATATTCATTATCTTCATTAAATGATGCTGTTTTTACAGAATATAATGAATATTTGCTCTCTAATCCATTTGGAATTATATTTCCTTTATATAATTTTAAGCTTACCTTTCCTGTAACAGTTTCTTGTGTTTTATCTACAAATGCACATATTGCTTCTCTTAAAGTTGTATACCATTTAGCATCATATAGAATTTCTCCTAATTTATTTGCAATTATTTGTTTAAAGTGCATTGTGTCTTTATCTAAACAAATTGATTCTAATAAACTATGTGCTTTATAAATTATAGTTCCACCTGGTGTTTCATATACTCCTCTTGATTTCATTCCAACTAACCTATTTTCTACTTTATCAAGAATACCTATACCATTTTCTCCACCTATTTTATTTAATTTTTCTATAATTTCTACTAATCCCAATTTTTCTCCATTTAAAGCAACAGGCACCCCTTTTTCAAATTCTAGTTCAATGATTGTTTCTTCATCTTTAGCTTTTTTAGGTGTTACTCCCATTTCTAATATTTCATCATATTTTGGAACATTTGAAATATCTTCTAAGTCTAATCCTTCATGTGATAAATGCCATAAATTTTTATCTTTTGAATAATTTGTTTTTCTACTAATTTTTAAAGGTATATTATGTTTTTCTGCATAATCAATTGCATCTTCTCTACCTTTAATGTCCCATATTCTCCATGGGGCAATAACAGGCATATCTGGTGCTAATGCTTTTACTGCAAGTTCAAACCTTACTTGGTCATTTCCTTTTCCTGTACATCCATGACATACTGCATCTGCTCCTTCTTTTTTAGCAATTTCTACAAGTTTTTTTGCAAGTAAAGGTCTTGTAAATGGTGTTCCTAATAAATAGTCTCCTTCATATGTTGCTCCTGCTTTTATTGCAGGTGCTACATAGTCATTTACCATTTCTTCTTTTAAGTCTAAGATATATAATTTAGAAGCTCCTGTTTTTTTAGCTTTTTCTTCTAATCCTTCTAATTCATAATCACCTTGACCTACATTTCCTGTTACTGCTATTACTTCACAATTATTATAATTTTCTTTAAGCCATGTTATAATTATAGATGTGTCTAATCCTCCTGAATATGCTAATACTATTTTTTTGTAATCCATTTTTAATTCCTCCCTTTTTTATTCGACAATTATTTTAAAGTAAATTTATAAAAAAATAACGCCTCTTTTATATAAGAGACGCTTTTTTTACGTGGTACCACTCTAATTATTTATATAAATTCTTTTAATTCTATATAAATCACTCATTCTCTATAACGCCGAGTCCGCGAACTATGATACTAAATAATATTATTTTTCCCATAGTCACTCATAAGTTCTTTTCATTTTATAATTCACATGTTAGCTCTCACTCTACCTAACTCGCTGTTGCTTCAATATAAAATTACTCTCTTAATCGTCGATTTTTTTATTTAATTTTAACAATTACTTTTTTAGTATAGCATGTTTTTTTCAACATGTCAATAGTTTTTCTGTTTTTTATGTAACCCTAATAAATTTCTTTATAATTTGTTACTAATTTAGCTCCTTGTTTTATTAAATCATTTGTTCCTACTGAATTTATAGAATTTATATTACCGAGGTACAACAAAAACATCTCTTCCTTGTTCTAATGCAAAGTCCACAGTAATTAGAGTTCCGCTTTTTTCCTTTGCTTCTATTACTAAAACTCCATTTGACATTCCACTAATTATTCTATTTCTTGCAGGAAAATGCATTTTTTGTACTTTAGTTCCTAATGGATATTCAGAAATTATAGCTCCCCCTAACTCTACTATTTTTTCTTCTAAATTTTCATTTTCTTTAGGATATACAATATCTAATCCGCTTCCTACAACAGCTATTGGTTTTCCATAATTATTTAAATTTTCTATATCTGTATTTAAACTATTATTATTTTTTTGTAAATTCATTTTTTCTAATAATGCATATATATTCCCAAAATGAGAATAACTATCAATACCTTTAGCAAGCCCACTAATTATATTTGCTCCACTTTTAGATAAATTATACCCAAAATATTTAGCAGCTTTTCTGCCATACTCACTAGCCTGTCTACAGCCAATTATTGCAATTGATTTATTATTTAATATATTTTTATTACCTTTTACATATAATGAAATTGGTGGATCATATATATTTCTTAGATTTTGTGGATAAGTTTTATCTATAATAGAAATAATATCTATATTATTTTTTTCCATATAAGATATATGTTTATTTACATCTTTTCTTGTCTTTTCTTCTAAAATGTTATTAACAATTTGAGTACCTATTCCAATTCCTTTTATTTTTAATAATTCTTCTTTGTTTAGTTCATATATTTTTTTAGGTGTTTTATATATTTTTAATAATTTTTGTTTTCTTTTTATACCTAAACCTTTAATTAGACTAAACCATATCCAATATCTTTTTTCTTCTATATTTATTTTTTCCATATTTAACAAAAACCTCCTTAAACCTTTTAAATCTTCTAAATATTCTAAATCTTCTAAATTTTATAAATTTTCTAAAAGTAAAAAAAGAGCATTATTTTTAGTAACGCCCTATAATTTATTTTACAATATTGATTTTTCTTTATATTGTTCCTTGGTTGCTTTTATTACATTATGCATAAGCATAGCTATTGTCATTGGTCCAACACCTCCTGGTACTGGTGTTATATAGCTTGCTTTTTTCTCCACATTTTCAAAATCAACATCCCCTACTAATTTTCCATTTTCGTCTCTATTTATTCCCACATCTACTATAACTACATTGTCTTTAACCATATCTTCTGTTACAAACTTTGGCTTTCCAATAGCTGAAATAATTACATCTGCTCTTTTTGTATGTTCTTTTAAATTATTTGTTTTAGAATGGCATATTGTTACAGTTGCATTTTTTTGCAGGCAACATTGTATTAATGGTCTTCCAACAATATTGCTTCTACCTAATATTACCACATCTTTACCATTTAAGTCAATATTATATTCTTCAAACATCTTAATAACTCCAAGTGGCGTGCATGATACAAATGTGTCTTCTCCTATACATAGCTTACCGACACTAGATGGTGTAAATCCATCTACATCTTTTAAATACGTAATAGTTTTAAAAGCTTCATTTATATCTAAATTTTCAGGTATTGGACTTTGTAATAATATTCCATTTACAGTTTCATCATTATTTAGCTTTTTAATTAATTCTAATAATTCGTCTTGAGTTATATTTTCATTTAAAAGATATTCTTGGTATTCTATTCCTATTTCATCACAAGCTCTGCTTTTATTTCTTACATATACCTTTGAGGCTGGATCATCTCCAACCATTATAACAGCAAGTTTTGGTTTTATTCCTTTTTCCTTTAATTCATCACACTCTATTTTTAAATTTTCTCTTATCTTTTTTGCTAAAGTTTTTCCATCTATTATTGTAGCCATTTTGTTTCTCCTTTTACTAAAATTTATTATTATTTTTATTAGTTACAAATATCTATATCCCTATATATTTAAATATTAAAATCATTTTCTGTTCCTATTTTATATTCTATGTCTTCCATATGTGGAAACATTTCTTTTACTCTTTTTAAAGTTAGCATAAGCATACGTGGTTGTGGATTTTTTTTATGTTCTGTTAATAATTTTTGTGTATAACAATTATCAGCTGTTTTAAATAGTACATATCTATTTCCAACATAAGTATAATATATTTGATAGCCGTCTCTTAAATCTACCCACATTTTTTCAAAAGTATAATCTTCCATAATTCCTCCTTGGGGACGTTTCCTTTAGCGACACAGGTGTCGCATTTGGGACAGACCCTTATATAGATGTGTCCCAAATGCGACATTTATGTGTGCAAAGGAAACGTCCCTATTTAATCATTTCTTCAAATTCTTGTTCTGTTATTATTTTTACTCCTAATTTTTGTGCTTTTGTAAGTTTACTTCCTGCTTCTTCTCCTGCCAAGACATAATCTGTTTTTTTAGATACTGAACTTGATGTTTTTCCTCCGAATTTTTCTATTATATTTCCCGCTTCTCCTCTTGTATATTTTTCTAATGCTCCTGTTAATACAAATGTTTTTCCAAAAAATCTTTCATCTGCCCCTTCTTCTTCCTGATATTTCATATTTACTCCTGCTTGTTTTAATCTATTTATTAAGTCTATTGTCTGATCTTGCAAGAAAAATTCTCTTATACTATCTGCCATAACAGGGCCTATATCTTCTACCATTGCTAATTCACTTGATGTTACTTCAATTAATTTATCCATTGTTTTATATCTTTTTGCCAATATTTTTGCTGCTTTTGTTCCTACATGTCTTATTCCAAAAGCTGTTATTAGTCTATATAAATCATTTTGCTTGCTATTGTTTATTGCATTTATTAAATTTTCTGCAAATTTTTTACCGTTCTTTTTTAGAGATGCTATATCTTCTAATGTTAATGTATATATATCTGCCATATTACTAATTAAGCCTTTATCTAACAATTGTTTTATTATTTGTTCTCCTAAACCATCTATATTCATTGCTTCTCTTGATGCAAAGTGTACTAAATTTCTAAATAATTTTGCAGGACATTCTATTCCTGTACACCTTAAGGCTGCTTCTCCTTCTTCTCTTACTGCTTCTGCTCCACATACTGGACATACTTTTGGCATATTAAATTCTTGTTCTTTTCCTGTTCTTTTATCTTTTTTTACTTCAACTATTTCTGGTATTACATCTCCTGCTTTTTGTATTACTACTGTGTCTCCTATTTTTAAGTCTTTTTCTTTTATAAAATCTTCATTATGAAGCGTTGTTTTTGATATTGTAGAACCTGCTACTTTTACTGGTTCTAATATTGCCATTGGTGTTATTACTCCTGTTCTTCCTACTTGACAAATTATATCTTTTAATTTTGTTTCTTTTTTCTCAGGCGGATATTTATATGCTATTGCCCACCTTGGTGTTTTTGCTGTTTGTCCCAATATTTCTCTAAATTTTAAGTCATCTACTTTTACTACTGCACCATCTATATCAAATGTTAATTTTTCTCTTTCTTTCCCTATTTTTTTTATTGCTTCTTCTATTTCTTTTTCATTCATGCAACAAATTCTAACTGGGTTTACATTAAAGCCTAATTTTTCTAAATATTCTAATTCCTCAAAATGTGAATTAAATTCTTTTCCTTCTATTTTTTGCACATTAAATATATAGATATTTAGGGGTCTTGTTTTTGTTATTTTACTGTCTAATTGTCTAAGTGACCCTGCTGCTGCATTTCTTGCATTTGCAAATAATTCTTCTCCTTCTTCTTCTCTTTTTTGATTCATTTTTTCAAAGTCTTTTTTTGATATAAATACTTCTCCACGTACTATAATATCTATTTTTTCGTTTAATTCCATTGGTATTGTTTTTATTGTTTTTAAGTTTTCTGTAACATCTTCTCCAACTAAACCATTTCCTCTTGTTGCTCCTCTTACAAATTTTCCTTTTTTATATTCTAATGCTGATGATAATCCATCTATTTTTGTCTCTACTACATATCTTGTATTTTTTATATTATTTTCTTTTGCTTTTTCGTTTGTTTTTTCTACATAATCATTTACTTCTGCTATGCTAAACACATCTTGAAGACTTTGCAAAGGTACTTCATGTGTTACTTTTTGAAATCCTTCTTTTACATGTCCTCCTACTTTTTGTGTTAATGAATCTTTTGATTTAAATTCTGGATATTCTTTTTCTAAATTTCTTAGCTCTACCATCATCATATCATATTCAAAATCTGATATTTCTGGCCTATCTTCGTCATAATATTTTTTTGCAAAATATTCTGTTTTTTCTCTTAATTCTTTAATTCTTTCTTTTGCTTGCTTTTTATCCATTTTGACACCTCTTGTTTAGTTTTATTTCTTTCATATTATATACAAAAAAGCAAAAAAAATAAAGGAATTTTTGTAAATTCCTCTATTTATTTTTATATTGAATTTTTTCTTAATATTAATAGTCTTCTACTCTTGCAAGTATTATTAATCTTCCACTACTGTCGTCTGTACATGTTGATAATGTTACTTCTGGCTTTCCTTCAGTGTCTCTTTGGAAGAATGATGTGTCTGAGTCTGATGTTTCAAATTTATCATATATTGTATATGTAAGTTCTGTTCCTGAATTGTCTGTTATATAAATTTTATCTCCTATTTGTAATTTTTTATTATTTGAAAAGAATAATCCATTCCTATAATTATGTCCAACTATTACACTATTTCCTACTTGGTTTATTCCAGCTCCCCATTGTAGTGCTACCGCTGTTTCTATTTTTGCTTTTGTTGCTGGTTCATTTAATATCGGATATTCAAAATTTGTTGCTGGTATTACCATTGTTCCTAGCATTTCAAATCCTTTATATAATGGTAAAGAATCTGTTTCTGCATTTGTATTACCTCCTGATGTATTTGAACTTGCTATTTTGTCAAATGGATTTTCTCCATCATTTGTTGTACTTTGTCCATCACCTGCTACATCACTCCCAGAATTTACTTTTCCTTTAAAATCTTCTACTGTTGATGATGCATCTTTACTTACCATATAATTTTGGAAAAAGTCAAATGCTAGAAATCCTAGAAGCCCTATTATAGCTACTATTACTATTACTAATATTACAGTTAATACTTTACTATATTTACTCTCAAACATAATTTTTACCTCCGTACAAAATAAAATATATCTCTTTTTATATTATATCATAATTTATATAAAAAATAAAGTATGAAATATTTTTTTAATATAAATTTCATATTTTTGTAATGTTTTATATTTATTACTAGCAGGCAATTTTGCCTGCTAGTAATCTTAGAAAAATCACTTACATTCCTCTTTGAATTCGCTTGAGTTCTTCTCCAAGCTCTTTCTCAAGTAGCCTAACAGTTTCTCGCATTCTGTTGACTTGCATCTTCACATAATTTTCTTGTCGTTCATCACTGAGTTTCAATTTTTCCAATCTTGTTGAAATATTCTCAACATAACTATTAAACTCAGTTAGTGCTTCTTGGCATTTGACTTGTTCTTCTGAAGTATCACTCCTTGTATGAGCTTTTTCTTTCAATGTTGCGATCTGGAAATTTACATTCATCTCATGCCTAGCCACAATGTCAACATATGCAGGAATCTGGTCATAACTGATGTAACTCATCTTTCCTCCAATTTTGTAATTACATTACATTTATATTATACCATTTGCTTTGGATTATGTAAATAGGTTGGTACAAAAATGTACCAACCTATTGAAAATTGGTTATGTTTTCTTAAAGCTCCTTTAGCCTAAGCCGAAGTCGATTCATTCCTCTTTCGAGTTCATTTTGTTGCTCATCATCGTCAAAAAACTTTTTGATTACTGGTAAAGCTTTTTTATTAAAATCTTCTAAATCTTTAAGTGCACTATAAGCCTCTGCCTTTTTTTGATTAAAATCTTTACTCTTATCATATGCTGCTTTTTCTGCACAACTGATTTTCTCTTCGGCTCTTTTGGAAAAATAAATTCCACTTTCGGCTAATTTTCCCAATGTTGTATAAACCATTTTTCCTCCTACCATAGTGTTTATACTACATATATATTATACCACATTTACAGTTTTATGTAAATTTTGATTTTAAAAATGGAGCTTTACTATATATTATAAAAGCTCCATTATATATTAAATCAATTTTTCTCCCATATTTACTCCTGCAACTATATGAAAATGTAAATGCATAACTGTTTGCCCCGCATCTTTTCCACAATTATTTATTACTCTATATCCATCTTTATCTATTCCTAATTCTTTAGCTATTTTTGTTATTGCTATATGGATCTTACCTATTAAAATTTCATCCTCTTCTTTTATCTCATTTAAAGATGATATATGTTTTTTAGGTACTACCAAAATATGAACTGGTGCTACTGGTTCTATGTCTTTAAATGCATATACATTTTCATCTTCATATATCTTAGTAGAAGGTATTTCTCCTTTTATTATTTTACAAAATAAACATTCTTCCATAATCTAACTCTCCTTTATTTTAAAGATGTGTCCCAAATGCGACATTTATGTCGGCAAAGGAAACGTCCCTATTGTAACACTGCTTTTATTCTTCTTACTCCTGATGAGCTTGATTCTTCTTTTTTTATTTTAAATGTTCCAAGTTCACTTGTATTTTTAACATGTGGCCCTCCACATAATTCTTTTGATACATTTCCTATTGTATATACTGTTACTATGTCTGGGTATTTTTCTATAAACATACATTCTGCTCCTGATTTTATTGCATCTTCTTTTTTCATTTCTTCTTTTGTCACAGGTAAACCTTCTTTTATCCACTCATTTACTAAATCTTCTATTTGTTGTTTTTCTTCTGGTGTTAGCTTATGATCACAGTTAAAGTCAAATCTCATTCTATCTACTGTTATATTTGATCCTCTTTGATGTGCATCTTTTCCTATTACTTTCTTTATTGCTGCATTT
This sequence comes from uncultured Clostridia bacterium, assembly GCA_944387475.1. Taxonomy (GTDB): domain Bacteria; phylum Bacillota; class Clostridia; order TANB77; family CAG-508; genus CAG-269. Next base: position 7,000 of record CALXFB010000037.1, on the reverse strand, counting down.
AGTAAATGTGTTGCTGTATGATATGCTACTGTTTCTTTTGTTGTTTCTGCTAAGCCCCCCTTAAATTTTTGTTCTGAACCTGCTCTTGATTTTTCTTGATGTTTTTTAAATAATTCATTAAATGATGCTATATCTACTTCATATCCACTCTCTTTTGCTAAATCTTTTGTTACCTCTGGTGGAAATCCATATGTATCATATAATTTAAACACTACTTCTCCTGGTATTATTTTTTCTTCATTTTTTCTGTTTTCTTTATTTTCATCATTTTCATTAACTTCTTTTTCTATTTTCGCTATTGCTTTTTTGAATTCTCTTTCTCCATGTGCTAATGTTTTTACAAATTTGTCTTTTTCTTCTATTATTACTTGTTCTATTGTTTCTCTATTTTTTATTAGTTCTGGATACATTTCTCCTAAAGCTTTTACATTTATATCTATTAATGTTTTTAACTCACTTAGGTCTATTTGTAATTTATTCATATGTCTTATCATTCTTCTAATTAATCTTCTTAATACATATCCTCTATCTAAATTACTTGGTCTTCCTCCATCTGCTATTATCATCATACTTGAACGTAAGTGTTCTGCTATTATTCTTCTACTTTCTATATAATCTTGTTTTTGTAATTCTTTTAATTTTTCCATTACTCCACTAAATAATTCTGTATCAAATGGTGTTTCTTTTCCTTCTAATAGCATTGTCATTCTTTCTAAGCCGAAGCCCTGTGTCTACGTTTTTTTGTTCTAATTTTCTATATCCTTTTTCATCTTTGAAGTATTCCATAAATACATTATTCCAGATTTCTACATATTTTCCACAGTCACAAGAAGGTTGGCAATCTGGTCCACATGCTGGTTTTCCTGTGTCATAAAACATTTCTGTGTCTGGTCCACATGGTCCAACTTCGCCTGCTATCCACCAGTTGTCACTTTTTCCATAATAGTAAATATGTCCATCCAATATCCCTGCTTTTTTCCATGCTGATGCTGCAACTTCGTCTCTTGGACAGTCTTCATCTCCTGCAAAACATGTTACATATAATTTTTCTACTGGTATTTCTAATTCTTTTGTTAAGAATTCAAAACTCATTGCTATTGATTCGTCTTTAAAGTAATCTCCTAAAGACCAGTTTCCAAGCATTTCAAAAAATGTTAAATGACGATTGTCTCCTACTTCATCTATGTCATTTGTTCTTACACATTTTTGATAATCTGTAAGTCTTTTTCCTTCTGGATGTTTTTCTCCTAATAAATATGGTACTAATGGTTGCATTCCTGCTGTTGTAAATAGTACTGATGGATCGTTTTCTGGTATTAATGGTGCTGATGGAATAACTGAATGTCCATGTTTTTTGAAAAATTCTAAATATTTTCTTCTTATTTCTATTGCTTTCATTTTCTTCTCCTACCTTTTATTAACTTTTTAACTTATACGATTATACCCCAAAACAAGCAAAAAATCAAGAAAAATTTGTGATAATTACGATACTTATAATTGTGTTTTTTTAATTTATTTATAATTATATTATTTACATAAGTTTTTATGTATTAATTCGTCTTTAGTTTATTTTCTGGTAAAATTATATAAAATACAAGATTTACAAGGAGGTTATAGTGAGATTTAGAAGATTGAAAGATTTAAGATAAGATAATGATTTACTCCAAAAACAGGTGGCTGAAATTCTTGGTATATCACAGCAATACTATTCAGAATACGAAAAAGGAAATAGAACAATTCCTATTTTACATTTGATTACACTTGCTAAATATTACGGCACATCTGTTGATTATATAGTTGGTTTGACAAATGATAGGAGTAAGAAAAATCTAAAGAAAAAAACAAGCTAATAACTTTATTTAAAATTATTAGTTTGTTTTACTTTTATATATCCATTTGTGTTCCTAAAAATGTTGCAGCTGATTGAGCTACTTTTTGTTCAACTTCATTCATTTTTTTATTTGCTTCTTTAGACATAAGAATAACCGTACCGATTGTATCACCATTAGATATTATAGGATATACAATCTGTGCATTATTTTTTCTTTCTTGATTTCCGTTTTTAGTAATAGGCATTGCTATATCACTATTGTCTTTACTATTATATATTTCTTTATCTTCCATTAGTTGTTCCAATTCAGGACTTACATCTTGTTCTAAAAATTCTTTTTTAGATCCTCCTGAAACTGCAATAATTGTGTCTTTGTCTGTAATGCATGCGATATGTCCAGTAGTTTTTGATAATGTTTCTGCATATCCTGATGCAAATTCTGATAATTCTCCTATTGGTGAATATTTTTTTAGTATTATTTGTCCTTCTCTATCTGTGAATATTTCTAAAGGTTCACCTTCTTTAATTCTTAATGTTTTTCTAATTTCTTTTGGTATAACAACTCTTCCTAAATCATCTATTCTTCTTACAACTCCAGTTGCTTTCATAATATTCCTCCTTAATTCAACCTTTTTTATTTATAATCTTATTATTACTAAAAAGGAAAAAATTATTCATCTTATGAAAAAAATAGATTAATTTTCAAAAATTTATAATTTTTTTCTAAAATTTATTTTTTTTGAAAATTTATATTTTTTTTTGAAAACTCTTGTTAAAAATCAAACTATATCATATAATAAATATATAGGAGGTAATCTTATTATGGAAAAACAAACTACTAATGTAAATCTTGATTGGATTTATTATGATGAAGATGATTTTTTAGATGATGATGATAATTGGTTAGATGATTATGATGATGATAATTTTGATGATGATGATGATATTTTTTAGACTTTTTTAGACATTTTTTACAAAATAATTGAAAATTCTCTCTTTTTCATATATAATATTGTTGTAAAGGAGGATTTTACATGGGTAAAAGAAAAATAAAAAAACCTACTAATGATTTTTCTAAAGATGTCAAACAAATGAAAGAAGAATTTCATAAAATAATTGATAAATTATCTGATAATGAATTTATGGCATTATTATTTTCATTAGATTTTGCATTTGATAAAATGGTAGAAGATGACTTAATAGATGAAGAAGACTTAGAATATTATGATGAAGATGATGAACTTTTTGAGAATTTAGATGATTTAGAGTACTTAGGTGAAGATGATGATGATGATGATGACGACAATGATAAACCTGACAACATTATAAATTTATTTAAAGATGATAATTTACCATTTTAAAAAGACCTTAAAAGGTCTTTTATTTTTTTGTATTTAATATAAAATTTATTTACTGCATTTCTTCTACATCTTCTTTAACTTCTCTTTTTGGTAAGAAACTAGGTTTATATTTGCCTAAAATAATTCCTAGTGTATCTGAAAATTCTTTAAGCATAACTATTTTTATAGAAGGTGCTTTTCCTTTTAGATAGTCATCTATTATTTGTTTAAATTGTTTTATATTTTTCATTTCTGGTTCTAATTTTTTAGGGTTTTTTTCAACTCTATCTAAAAGTTTTTCTTTTATTAATACTATATCTTCATTACTTGCACAAGATATTCTTTGGAACAATTGAAAAGCATCATAATATTTAAATATAGGAATATCCATACATTCTTTATCAAATTTTTCATAAAATTGTTCCATTTTCATAGGTACACATTTCATTATATCTTCTGCTTTTTCTTTATACATTTTATCATGTAATTGGTCATTTAACATATTAAAATGTCTCAAAATATCTTCCATATCTTCTGCCACTTCTTCAATTGCAATCTTTCCCAATTCTTCATCTACATTTGCACAATATGTTGAATTAAGTGATGCAATATTCATTCCATTAAAGAATATGCTTTTCAATGTTTTTAAATCATATTCTATTAAATTCTTCCTTGAAAAATAACTAAAATATGCAAATATTTTTACTGTATCTATTAATGATAACTTTCCTTCTTTTACATCACTAATTATTTCATTTATAATATTTCCGAATTGGTCATCAGATATTTTCCAATACTCTTCTGTAAGTAATCTTCTATATGCTGGTAAGTTTTCAGTATCTACAGTATTACGAATTGTTTCCATATTTTCTTTAAATATTTTCATATCAAATATACGTGTTCTTACATAATATTCTATAAATTTAAAGAATCTATATTCTGATTTGAAATTATAATAATAGTTATTATCAAATTCTTTAATATAAAATTGTCTATTATCCATAAGTATTCTTGATGATACTAATATTGATTTGTATTCTTCGTTATCTTTAATATTTACAAATTTATCTTTTGTAATTTTTCCTGCTTTAATTTCAAAAGATATTGCTATTGTAAATATTAACATTGTTTGAATTATTCTGTGACTTGTATTGGGATAATTTTTATTTACCATTTCATATATTTTACTAAAATCATTTAATGCATGTTTTAAAATTCTTAAATTCCTTGTTCCGGATTTATTAAATGTCGAAATTATTAATCCTGTATTTTCTCTTAAAAAACGTATCAAATCTGGATCATTTTCGTAACGCATTAATATTCCATTTATTATATAATCAAATTTAGGAGCATATTCAAATGTTTCTCCTATTAACTTTTCCTTTATCCTTTCATAGTCATTTGCTTTATCAAATACATGCTCAATTTTATCTTGAATTTTTTCTACTAATGGTTTATCAATATTATTTAGCTCATCTTGTTTATCTAACAAATATGTTGCAATAAAAGTTTTCATCTCTAAATTAGAACTTTTTAATTTTGTTGCTAATTCTTTTTCATTACAAATTATTATTGTTTTTATATGGTCATGTTCAACAAAATTATTAATGTAACCTAAAATATCAATAACATCTACATTTGCTCTTTCTAGGTCATCAAAGCAAAGAACTTTATCATCTGTTGAGAAAAATTCTCCATAATCCACTTTATCTCCATTTTGTGTCACTCCAAAAAAATTTGCCATGTCTATTCCTGTTTTTGCATATTCTGGTATTGTACTTTGGCTGTTATTATCCATAAACTTTCTCAAATTTTTGTCCATAAGTTGTGTTGTTTCAATAAATATTTTTTTACTAATTTCTTCTAAATTAGAAATTCCATATAAAGACATATAAATGGTTGTATATCTTTTACCATTTAATTGCATAGATTCTATTTTTTTTCTAATCTTATTATTCCAAAAATGTGTTTTTCCGAGACCCCCACTCACCATTTATCATAATTGCATAATCTGTGTAATCTGATCTTATATAGTCTAAAATACTTTCAACTAAATCCTCCATTTACTAAATCCTCCTTTGTACTTAATTCTAATTTTAAACTTTTTATTGTTTTAATCTTTAGCCAATGTGAAAACTCCTATTTTTTTAGGATTTGCTTCTTTTAATATTTTACAACATTCATTTACTGTACTTCCGGTTGTATATATATCATCTACTAACAATATTTTTCTATCTTTTAGTTTTTCATTATTAAATAATTTATATACACCCTGAATATTTTTTAGTCTTTCTTCTTTACTTAATTTGCTTTGCTCAGTGATGTTTTTCATCTTAAAAAGACATTCTGTCTCTATATTAATATTTAATTTTTTAGCTATTTCTTTCCCTATCAATTCACTTTGATTATATCCACGCAGTTTAAATCTTTTTTTACTAATTGGAACTGGAATTATTGTATCATATTTTTTTATTTTTTCAAAGAAATTTTTATTTTTTAACAAAAAATTCACAAATGTTTTATATAGATATGCTTCTTCTTGGAATTTATATTTTAAAATTGCTTTTCTTACTATTCCTTCATATTTGAAAATATATAAATGTTCATCAAAATATTTATTAAACTCTTTATCAAAAATCTTGTTAAATTCTTTATTAATATCTTTTATATTATTTTCCTTTTTTATAATATCATTCACACCAAAAACAGCCTCTGATTCCAACGCTTTTTCACACTTTTTACATAAGAAATTATTATTTAATTTTCCACAAATACCACACACTGGTGGATAAATCAAATTGAGAATTTTAGGGACGGAGAATTTTTGTCTCATTTTATCAATTTTTTTCATTTTCTTTCACCTGCTTTATTTTCCTATATAGAGTTGCCTTACTAATTTCTAATATATTAGCTAATTCCGGCTTAGAATATTTTAAATTGTTTATTTTTAAATATTTTAAAAATTTTATTAACTGTTTTTTATTAGTTTTTATTTCTTCTAAATCTATTTTTTCTATTTCTAAATAATTTTTCAATATGTTTTGTGTTTCTATTTTTTTATCAAAAACATCTTCATATGGAATTGATTTGAATTTTTCGATATAATCATTTTTTAGAAAAAGAAATTTTAAAATCCTTTGATCCAAAAAACCGGTTTTATTTAAATAGTCATTATATGATGAATATTTGTATTCACATTCTTTTTTTACAATATTTGCTTTTACTGGGTTCATATGTATATATTTTATACATGTATATAATTGTTTTCTATCTAAAATTAGTATTGATTTAAATCTATCTCTGAAAACATATCCTACTCTATTATGTTTTTTATTATAATAAAAAGCATAAATTAAATTTACTTTTTTCATAAAATCACTAAGATTTTTTATATTTTCAGAATATAATATTAGATGAGCATGGTTATCCATAATGCAATAACAAATAACATCTATTTCGTAATCTATATAATATTTTTTTATTAAATTTAAATACTTCTTTTTATCTTCTGTTTCTTTAAATATATTTTCCTTATTTATCCCTTGTACAATATGATGGCATATTTTCCCCTCTAATACTTTTCTGCTTTTTCTTGGCAAATTACATTCCTCCTTATATATTATTTTTTATAATATGTTGAATATTTTTTCGAATTAAAAATAAATTTGATACAAAAAAATACATATCTATTTATTTCGTATTATTAATTATTATAATTTAATTTTTTATTATAGTCAAATTTTAGAAAAATTTTGTATGAGTTTTTTTGACTGGGGTTTTATTTAGATTTCAACGTTTTTAAGCTCTAAGTTATAATTTGTCTTGATTT
>CALXFB010000036.1 GCA_944387475.1 uncultured Clostridia bacterium | reverse complement strand
AAAAATTTGAAAGGAGGAATGGCACTCCTCCCTCCACTTGAAAGAAGAGGGGTTCCGTGCCTAAGTAAATTTATGAAGAATAAAGTAAAAGCATTAACAAAAGTAATTTTAAAAAACTCTTTTCAAAATATGGAAACAGCAAAAGAAACAGGAAAAAATAAAAAATCAAAATCAATGATAATTTTATATATATTTGTATTTCTATATTTAGGAGGAATAATAGGAGTATTTAGTAATGGATTAATAAAAGAATTAATAGCAATAAAACAAGAGCAAATGTTTATAGGATTAATTTTATTAGGAATTGCAGGTTTTGTATTAATACAAAGTATATTTTCAGCAATAAATATATTGTATTATGCAAAAGATAATGAATATATATTACCATTACCAGTAAAACCAAGTGAAATAATAGCAGCAAAAACTAATGTGTTAATAATTACAGAATATATAGTAATTGCAATCGTGGGACTAATTCCGCTAATAATGTATGGAATATTAACATCAGCAAATTTCTTTTATTATATATCCATGTTAGTTGTAATACTGGTATTTCCAATAATACCAGTATTAATATCAAGTTTACTTGTATTAATAGTTATGAGTTTTGCAAAATTTACTAAAAACAAAAATAGATTTCAACTAATTGCAACACTATTTATAATGGCAATTGTTTTTGTATTATCATTTACAACAAGTAACCAGGAAACATCACCAGAAGAACTAATACAAATGGTAACAAAAGCAAATGGACTAGTAGAAAACATAAAAGGAGCATTCCCAACATTAAAAATGGCAATAGAAAGCTTAGTAAATAGTAGTTTAACAAATCAAATACTAAATTTACTATTACTAATAATATTAACAGGAATTATATATGCTCTATATTTAATCGTTGGACAAAAATTATATTTAAAAGGAGCAGTAGGAAACTTATCTAGTGGGAAGAAAACAAAAAAGAAAATAGATGAAGGAAAAGCATTTAAGAAAACCACATTAATGGGAACATATGTAGGAAAAGAATTTAAAACACTAATTAGAAATCCAGTATTTTTCATGCAATGTGTATTACCTGCAATAATTTTTCCAATACTTATAATAGGAATGTCTTTTATAGGTTTAAAAGGAGAACAAAACGGAGAATTAACAAGTATAGCAAATATGATACAAAATAAAAATTCTATATACCTAGGAGCAGGAATACTTTGCATGGTAGAATTTTTCTTAATGTTTATATATATATCAGCAACAGCAATATCAAGAGAAGGAGAAAATGCAAAATTTATAAAATATATACCAGTACCTTTTATAAAACAAATAGATTATAAAGTATTCCCTAATATTGCAATGACAACATTTATGAGTATAATTACAATTATAATGGTAGAATATCTATTAAAAATACCATTAATATATTTGTTATTAATTACAATAACAAGTATAATCTTAGGAATATTCCAAAGTTATGCATCAATAATAATAGACTTAAAAAGACCAAAACTTGAATGGAATTCTGAATATGCAGTAGTAAAACAAAATATGAACTTAATGTGGCCAGTACTTTTAGGAATAATTAATATAACAATAATAATTGTTATGGCTATTATTTTAAAATTTATAAATAGTTATATAGTTATAAATAGTTATATATTTATAGCTCTAATAGGTTTAATATATTTAATACTAACAAAAATTGTAAGAAATTATATTAAGAAAAATGAAGAAAAACTATTAGAAAAAATTTATTAAATGGAGGGTATAATATGCGCAAAATGCTTATAATTATTGGAATATTAGCAATCATTTTTGTAAGTATGTTAATATTTAGAAATGTAAAAATGCAAAATAGTGAAAATAATAATGTAAGCATTGAAGAAATAAACAAAATAGAAGAAAAAATTTCAAGTGTGTATATGTGGAAAGAAGTAACTAAAGAAGCATTACCAACATTTAATAACATAAATGAAGCAGATGATAAATGGGTATGGGAAGTTGTAAAAAACAATTTAGAAAACTATGAAGTAACATATGAAGAAATACAAGAAGAAGCAAAAATAATCTTTGGAGAAAATTTTAATAAACAATTACCACAAGAAGAAAACAGTAGTTTTGAATATAACAAAGAAACTAATATGTATATAGCAACAGAAGTGGAATTTGACCAAGAAGAAGACAGTTTTTTATTAGATAATATAAAAAAAGTAAATAGTGAAGAAAATGGAGACAATAACAATAGTAATAACAATGGTAATAGTAATGGTAATGGAAATAGCTATGTTGTAGAAATAGTAGAGTATTTAGAAGACTATTCAAATGAAGATAGTGTTATTATAAAAACAACAAATGAAGAAGAAATAGGAAGAGTAGCAATAAGTGAAAGTGAAACAAAAATACAAGAAATAGTAAAAAACAATAAAGACAGATTTACAAAAAAGAAAGTATATCTAAAAACAGAAAATAACAATTTAATAATTGAAAAAGTAGAAAAATGAGACAAAAGGGGACGGGAAATTTTTGTCTCATTCGACAAAACACGTCAAAAAATACTCTTGACAAAGGTACTTTTTAAGAGTATACTAATAATTACCGTTTTTTATAAACCTCAAGGCAGAAAGGAAACTGTTATGGAAAAATTTTTCGAGGTTAAAGGTACTACTAAAGAAATGTTTTGTAAAACTTTTCTTAAAGTAGGAGTAATTCCTTTAGTTATAATTTTTGTGCCAGCAGCGATAATAGGAAAAGAAATTGTCAATGCAATATGCGTAGTAATAGCTTTTATATACCTGCTTGCATTTTATTTTATAAGCAAGAGTAGATAAGGAATTACAATTTGATAAGCAAGAGAAAATCTTTTATAAAGATAACTCTTGCTTATTGCTATTTTTAATAAAACGTGATAAGATATGAAAGAATGTAAGGAGATGATTTTAAGTGAATAAATTTTATGTAACAACACCAATATATTATCCAAGTGGAAGATTTCATATAGGAACAGCATATACAACAGTCTTAGCAGATAGTATGAAAAGATACCATAAACTAAAAGGGGAAGACACTTATATGCTAACAGGGACAGATGAGCATGGACAAAAAATAGAAGAAAAAGCTAAAGAACAAGGAAAAACACCACAAGAATATGTAGATGAAATAGCAAAATCAGCAAAAGAATTATGGGAAACAATGAAAATAGATTATGATGATTTTATAAGAACAACAGAAAAAAGACATGTAGATGTTGTTCAAAAAATCTTTGATAGATTTATGGAACAAGGTGACATCTATAAAGGAGAATATGAAGGTTGGTATTGTGTACCATGTGAGAGCTATTTTACTGAAACACAATTAGTAGATGGAAAATGCCCAGACTGTGGAAGAGAAGTAAAATTAATGAAAGAAGAAGCATATTTCTTTAATATGAAAAAATATGCAGATAGATTACTTAAATATTATGAAGAACATCCAGATTTTATAAAACCAGATTTTAGAAAAAATGAAATGATAAACAACTTTATAAAACCAGGATTAGAAGACTTATGTGTAACAAGAACATCATTTGATTGGGGAATAAAGGTACTAAAAGATCCAAAACACGTTGTGTATGTATGGCTAGATGCTCTAACAAATTATTTAACAGCATTAGGATATGGAAGTTCTAATGATGAATTATTTAAAAAATACTGGCCAGCAGATTTGCAAATAGTTGGAAAAGATATAGCAAGATTTCATTTAATATATTGGCCTATATTCTTAATGGCATTAGACTTGCCACTTCCAAAAACAATACTTGTCCATAATTGGGTAACAATGAAAGATGGGAAAATGTCTAAATCTAAAGGAAATGTAATATATCCAGAAGATTTAGTAGAAAAATATGGATTAGATAGTGTAAGATATTTCTTATTAAGAGAAATGCCAATAGCACAAGATGCAATATTTTCACCAGAAAATTTTGTTGAAAGATATAATTTTGATTTATGTAATGATTTAAGCAATCTTTTAAATAGAACAGTATCAATGGTAAATAAATATTTTGAAGGAAAAGTTCCAAAATATAATGGTACACCTAATGAAGTAGACAAAGAATTAGAAGAATTTACTCTTAAGCAAATAGAAGTATTTGACAAAAAATGGAATGAATATGAAATAGCAAATAGTATACAAGAAATATGGAATTTAATTTCAAGAACAAATAAATATATAGATGAGACTATGCCATGGGTATTAGCAAAAGAAGAAGAAAAGGAAAAATTATCATCTGTAATGTATCATTTAATAGAAAATTTAAGAAAAATTGCAATTTTAATAAAACCATTTATGAATGACACAGCAGATAATATATTGAGACAAATAGGTGTGAAAAATGAAAGCTTAGTTAATTGGAATTCTCTAAAACAATATGATAAATTAGAAAATTTACAAGTAATAGAAAAAGGAGAACCAATATTTATGAGATTGAACCAAGAGGAGGAAATTGAATATATAAAAGGATTAATGAAAAAATAAAATGTACAAAAATAAGAGGGAATGAATATGGTAAGAGATGAAGAAGATATAAATGTTTATAAAATACAAACAAAAGATAAAATAAATAAAAAAAAGAAAATATTAGTAATTCTTATAATAATAGCTCTTATCTTAATTATAATTGTAGCAAGAAATATACAAATAATATTAAAACAAAATAAACAATGTGAAATATATGAAAAACAAGTTGCAAAAATACAAGAAGAAGAACAAAAGCAAAAAGAAGAAAAAGAAAGAAAAAGACAAGAAAAATTACCAAAACTAACAGATGTGGGAGTGCAAAATATAGAAAAAATATATACATCAGAAACAAAAAGAGCATTTTTAACATTTGATGATGGACCAACAGATGTAACTCCAAGAATTTTGGATATATTAAAACAAGAAAATATAAAAGCTACATTTTTTGTATTAGGTTCAAATGTTAAGAAAAAGCCAGAGTTAGTAAAAAGAATGTATGATGAAGGGCATTTTATAGCAAATCATGGATATTCACATGTATATTCTAATATTTATAGTTCACCACAAGCAGTTTTAGATGAATTTAATAGTTGTAATGAGGAAGTAAAAAAAGCAATTGGAGAAAATGAATATAATTCACATTTGTTTAGATTTCCAGGAGGCCTAGCTGGAGGAACATATGCAGAAATAAAAAAACAAGCAAAAGATTTACTTATGCAAAATAATATTGTAAATGTAGACTGGAATGCATTAAATGGAGATGGAGAAACAAATAATTTAAGCATTGATTTTGAAATTCAAAGACTTAATGAAACAACAGAAAATAAAAATAGTATAGTAGTATTAATGCATGATTCTCCTCTTAAAAGTGTAACGGCAGATGCTTTGCCACAAATAATTACAAATTTAAGAGATAAAGGTTATGAATTTAAAAATTTCTACGAAATAATAAAATAAAAAGAAGGGAGAAAAAAGCTGTGCCTAAAAAAACAGTTGAAAAAATAAGTGAAACAATAAAAGAAAAATTAGAATATTTAGGATTAGATTTAGAAAAAATACCTAAGAGTATAAAACAATTTGAAAATTTAGGATTTAGAGTTTCTAAATTTTATAATGAAAATCAATATAAACAATATAGATATATACCAATAAAAGATATACAAATATTACTTTCTCCAACAAATAGATTAGATGAAATAGAAGAAAAGTATAAAAAAGCAAGCCCTCTTGCAGATTATTTAGATAATAAATCTGAGGAAAATATTATAAAACATACAACATTTCTAAAAATGTTAAATGAATTTAAAATAGAAGATGTAGAAAAAATAGAAGAAGAACAAAATAATTTAAATAAAAAAATTCCGTTTAAAGTAAAATACCAAAATAATTATTTATGGCAAATATACTATTCAGAAAATAAAGATAAATATTTTATGCTAGTACCTACAGAAGACTCTGATTATTCAACATTTTTCTATTTATTAAAAAAACAATTAGAAAAAAGAAGAACAGGGAAAGTATTTGTGCCAATTAGAAATGTAGATTATTCAAGTGAATTTTTAAAAAAATCAGAATTTGAAGATTTAGAAAATTATTTGTGGTTATTTACAAAAGATTGGCCATTAATATATGAAGTATATGATAAAAATAATAATTTGAGTATTCAAATAGTAGGAGAAACAGAAGTATATCAAAAAATAAAAAGTCCATATAAAGTACAATTAAATTCAAAAGAAGAAGCAACAGAATTCTATAAATTATTAAAAGCAATGTTTATTTTACAAACTGAAATACCTCATTATTTTGAATTTAAAACTAACATTGGTAAAAATGGAGAAATAGAGTTTTATATACAAGATAGAAAAATAGAATATGGAAATATAATAGAGTGGATAAATAGCGAATATTCTTTGGGACAAGATAAAGAACAAGAAACAGATGAACTAATTAATAAAGGAAATAAAAGATTAAAAGAATTAAAAGTGGAAATAGCATCTCAAGAAATAGAATATTTAGCAAAAGAAAAACAAATATCAACATTTTTAGAATGTAAAAAAACATTTTTTGGTAGATTTAAATATTATTTTAAATATAGTAAAAAGAAAAACAAAAATAAAATAGAAAATGATAAATTAGAAAGAGAAGAAAAATTAGATTTACAAAATGATGAGGAAATGGAAGAACTACCAAAAAGAAGAAGAAAAAAAGAAAATTATAATATAGAAGAATTGCTTGCTTTATATAAAGAAATTGATAAAAAAGAGACTGAACTAAAAAATATTACAATGGATATTAATAGCTTAAAACTAAAAAACAAGAATATGCAAAAAAAGATAGAAAATGCTACAGCATATATTGCTGAAATAGATAGACATAAAAAAAGTATATTTGAATTTTGGAAATATAGTAATAAAGACGAAATGAGTTCTCTTCCAGAAGGTGAAGAAGAGGAAATAAATGTTGTAAAGAAAATAACTAAAACATTTGATTATATAGATGATTTAGAAAACTTTGGAAAAACAATGGATAAAATACAAAGGAAGAATTTAAGTAAAGAAGAGACTGATAGTATATATATAACAACAACAAATATATTATCGCTACTTAATAAAATAAAAATAAATGAATTTCAACCAAAAGATATAGAAAACGTTTTGAAGGAAATTAAAAAAGAAGCGGTTGAAGAAAAAACACTTTTTGATGATGAAGAATTTGATATTTTTGGTGGTATGCTTAATGATACAACAAAAGTATCAAAAATAAAAAATAAAAAACATAGAGAGCTTCCTAAAGATAAATTTAATATTTTAGAAATTAGTAAAAATACAAAACAAATAGGCTTTAAACTATCTTTAGAAAATGTTATTAATAATATTAAGAATTCTTTAGAAAAAGTAGTTATTCCAGAAGATGTACAAGTATATAAAGCAATTATTGATGACAAAATAGATGATAGAAAAATTAATATATTTGATATAAATCCTGAAAATGAAATTGCAAGAGCAATTCGAAAAGATAATAATACAATAAATTTTTATAAATTAAATTTATTAGAAGGAACTAATGCTGTAAGTTATACAAATTGTATTTTTTATGATAATCAAAATAAAACATTGCCTGTTGGACAAGATTTATCAACAAAAATATTAGTAGATGTTTCTAAACTTGATTTAAAATCAGTTAATAAAACAAAATTTAAAGTGGTAAATTTTGAAAATGAACATGATGATTTTTCTAAAATAGATATAAAAACTATTAATGTTTTTGAATTTGATACTGAAAAAAACTAGACAATATATTAAAAATATGGTAATATGTAATAGGTTTACTAAGCTAAAGTAAACCTACATGCCGATGTGGCGGAATTGGTAGACGCACTGGACTCAAAATCTAAATGGATTTTTAAATATATAAATCCTATAAATATTGAAAATACTAATGTTTAGATATTTGTTAGAGTTTGAAAATATTAAAACATCTAACAAATATCTAACATAAATGTAAAGTTAGTCAAATATGCAGGTGTGGCGGAATTGGCAGACGCACAGGACTCAAAATCCTGCGAAGTAACATTCGTGTGGGTTCGACCCCCACCACCTGCACCATAAATATTTATTTTTGCGAAGATGAAGATATAGTTTCTTCATTTTCTTTTTTATTTGTATCTGTAAATTTTAAAGCATTTTCTAAAGCATTTGCAGAAATCTTTTTAGAGTTAGTATCTAAATGTGCATATAAGTTTGCAGTAGTAGAAAAATTAGAATGACCAAGCCATTCTTGAATTGATTTCATAGGAACACCTTTAGCAAGTAGTAGGCTTGCACAAGAATGTCTTAAATCATGAAAACGAATATGCCTCATATTATTTTTTCTTAGTAAAATACCAAAATGTTCTGTAACATAATCAGGTCTTATAATATTTCCATCTGGTTTTACAAAAACATAATTTAGATATTTTTTATTATAGCTATTTCCAAAAGCTTTTTGAAAAGATTTCTGTTTTTCTTTAACATCTAAAAGCATAGTCGCTATATCATCAAATAAGGGTAGTGTTCTATAACTAGATTTATTTTTTGTTCTATCTTTGCCTTCAATTTTTCTATTATCACCATTTGTATTAGTTATTGTAATTGTATGTTTTATAGTAATTGTTTTATTTTTAAAATCAAAAGAATCCCATTGTAAACCTAAAACTTCACTTCTTCTTAATCCATAAAAAGCAGTAATTAAAATAATGAGTTCTAATGGATCTCCTTTAGATATTTCAAATAGTTTATTTAATTCCGTTTCGTTATAGAAACTACCTATAAATTGAGCCTTTTTAGGTCTTTGAACTTTATCAGCTGGATTACTTACAATAATATTCATTTTAAAAGCATAATCTAAACATTTTCTTATAATTGCATGATGATGTATAACTGTATTTGCAGTAAGATTATATTTCCCCATCAATTCAGTATAAAAGTTTTGAATATGAATAGGCTCTAAATCTTTTAACTTTATAGGATTTTCTGTAAAATACCTTTTTATATGATGATTACATAGTTGCCTATAAGAAGTAAAAGTTGTATTTTCTAATGTGTGCTGAACTGTTTTTAGCCAATAAAAAAGATACTCTATAAATAGAATATCAGAAGTAGAATTTGTATTTGAATTATTTTTAGAATTCTCTAATGCTTTTAACTGTAATTCTTCTTCAAGTTTTGCTCTTATCCTTTCTGCAACAGCTAATGCCTGTTTTTTATTTCCTCTTACTTTTAATTTTGTAGAACGCCAAGGCTGATGTCTTTTACCATTTTCATCATAGTATTCTAAAACAGCTTGATAAATCCCGTTTTTAATTTGCAAACAACTTACAGATACTTTGTTTACTTGTAAATTTTCTGTTACCAATTATAACTCCTTTCCGATGTAACAGACTAAATTAATTTACTATTGATTTTTTGTAGTAAATATAAAAATAGCCTAAACATTCTTTCCAATTAAATAATTAATTACGAACTGTTTAGGAATTTTATATTCTCTACCAACTTTTATAGATTTAATAGTCTTTTGTCTTACCAACCTATAAGCAAGAGTGAGTCCAATATCTAGCATTTCTGCTAATTGCTCAACTGTAACTATATCTTTATAGTTACTAAACATTGTTTTTTCTAAATCCATACACTTAACCTCCTTTTCACAATAGCTAAAATAAAAACTTTAAACTATGTACTGCTTATTGTGTATTTAAAGAGGTTAATCTCTTAATTAATTTTGTTAATAAACTTTAGTACTAACTCTTCTTGGTAAATCAAGAGATGAAACAATACCTTTTATCATAACATATTGATTTTTCTTATTGTCATATTCATAAATACTAGAATTAGCTTTTTTACAGTCATAATCTGAAAGATGATGAGCATTATATGAAAGCTCCATTGCATCTTGTGTATGAATAGCTTGTAATTCTTCGTAAGCAATATCATTCTTCTTAGTTCTAATATAATTTTTTTGATATTCTGCTTGTGCAATTTTTCTTTTTTCTGCATTAATAGATTTTCTAGAACTTTTTTCTTCATTATATCTTTCATCTGTTTTTATAATTTTAGATATATATTGCTGAGATGTTCCAACTTGATTTGCAATTTCTTTTTGTTTTAAGTGTTTATTAAAGTATAAATCTAAAATTGTTTCTTTCTTGCTCATAAAATATACTCCTTTCTTTTGGTTGTATTTTTGCTTGTTGATTTTTAGATACAAAAAGCCTCTAGGGTTTTTGTTAAAATTCTCAAACAAAACTTGACTATTATCTATAAAAACTATATAATAGTAATATCTTAATTGTATTTAACAATTAATAAATGTAATAATTACTATTAAGTAGCAATTACATTATAAAGTAATAGTTCACATTTGTCAAGTGTTACAGATGAATTTTTTAAAAAAATTTTAGGAGAGTGAAAATGAGAAAAGATAATGAAGGAAATTTCAGGACTTTTTGGTTTAGATATGATGGTTATGAAATAAAGGAAATAGATGAAAAACACTATATTACACCAAAAGAAAATTCTAAGATTATTATGTATGATCCCTTTGATTTAGCAGATGACATATTAGTAGATATTTTAATGATAGGTAGATGTGTTGAAAAAAATGATATAGAAGAATCTAATAAAAAGATTATGGAGTTTGTAGAAAAGTATGGTTTATTAGGAGAATTAACATATTTACCATTAAATACTGATATTGTTAAGCAAAATAGAATTTATTTACCAAGTGGTAATTTGGTTAGCGAAAAAGAAACATTACCAACAGATGAATACATAGAATTATTTTTAAAGTGTAAAAAGAAACAAAAAGTTGTTATGAAAAAAAATGCAAGAGGAGAGATTTTAGATTTATCAGTTGAAAACGAAATGAATCCACTTGCTCTTATAGATAGACCAGCAGAGTATGCAGTTGTTTTTTCAAGAGCATATTCTGAGTGTTTAGTTTGGATAATGCATTATGCTAGAACATTGTATTTGACATTTGAAGCAATAGAAAATTATAGTAAAGCACAAGATGCATATACAAAGCAGATATATGATACTAGAATAAAAGAATTTAATCCATCAAAAATTGCTTGTAAAATATTAATGGGAAAGAACAAAGAAGATAAGCCTGTTTTAGAATGGAATTTTAATTCTTTAAAACTTGCAATAGATACAATGTTTGCTTTAAATGAAACTACTAAAAGAAAAACAGTTAAGATGTGTAAACATTGTGGCAAACCATTTGCTTCTCAAAACTTAAAAGCTGAATACTGTAGTCCACAATGTAGAAATCAAGCTAATGTTTATAAGAGCAGAGCGAAGAATAAAATGGAGGAAGTATGAAAAAAGGAATAGAAAAGATTATAAAAGTAAATAAAGTAAAAAATCCAATATATGAAGCTATTATGGAATATATAGATGATTTTAATTTAAAATTTGGTGAAACAAAAGACACTTTTAAAAAAGCTCGTTTAGCAACATCAGACAGAAAAGAACAATGTGTTACGGAATTCTTTTTAAGCTTTCTCCCAAATGGATATAGAATTAAAAGGGGAGAGATATTTGATTATAATAATATAAGCAATTCAATTGATTGTGTAATAATGACACCTAATCATCCATATTTAAAGACACCTATGCGACCAGAAATAATAATTGCAGAAGGTGTGTATGCTGCAATAGAAGTAAAACCAGACATTTCCACTCTTAGTGAAAAGGGAGAATTATATAGAGGATTGAAACAAAGTCAATCGGTAAAAAAATTGACAAGAAATATTTCAATGCCAAATATTGATAGACTTGATTTAAAAGGAAAATATAAAAAAATCCCATTTATAATATTTTCAGGAAAATCAAGTGATATAGAAAAAACATTGGAATTTATTGATAAAGAAGTAAAAGAAGGAAAATTTACTAAAGAGGATTTACCTGATATAATATTTTCATTGGATGGATGGTTAATATACCATACTGAAAATATAAAAACTTCATTATTTTATCCTACTTTTAAAGAAGAAGGTATATCGGATGACAAAGAAAATGTATTTATGCTTTTTAAAGGAAAGGTAAATGATATTATATGTATTTTATTACTATTATTATTTAAATTTGGAGGACCAGAATATATAATAAATGGATATATTGTTAATGATTATTTATTAAAGTTATATAGTGAAAATAAAATACAATTTTCTAGAGCAATTTGGTATGAGTAGAAAAATTAAATTATGTATATAATAGAATAAGAAAAAGTTATTATATGAAAAAATATCATTTTTAATTTGATTTAGAAATAATTAAGTAGTATAAAAATATGAAGAATTTTTGCATAATTTTTAAAATTTACATAATTGACAAAAATTACAAAAAGTAGTATAATTGTTTCATAGTACATTTTGTACTAGAAAGTTCAAAATGAACTTTCTAAATGGACGTCTTTCAAGAGAAGGGAGAACATCATGGGTAGGAAGTTTGAAAATCTGAAAGGGACGTACGATTATTTGCCAGAAAAGCAAATTATAAGAGAAAGGATCAAGAGTGAGCTGCAAAGTGTTTTCGTGAAGTATGGTTTTGCACCAATCGAAACTCCAATTCTTTGTATGTATGATTTGCTTGCATCTAAGTATTCGGAAGGTGCAGATATTCTGAATGAGATGTATAGGTTGAGTGATCGAGGAAAAAGGGAGCTTGGACTTCGGTACGATCTGACCATTACATTCTCGAAACTAATTAGTTCAAATCCTAACATTACACTTCCATTCAAGCGTTATGAGATTGGAAAGGTGTTTCGCGATGGACCTGTTAAGGTAGGAAGAAATCGTGAATTTACGCAGTGTGATGTTGATGTTGTCGGTGTAAAGAGCATGCTTGCTGAAGCGGAGTATATGCAGATGACAAGTGAAGCTTACGATAAGCTTGGTCTTGATATTGAGATTGAGTTTAATAATCGTAAGCTACTAAGTGGCATTATCAAAAGTGTTTTTGGTGATGTTTCAGAAGATATGCTTCGAAAGTCAATTATGCTGATTGACAAGTTTGCTAAACTCACAGATGATGAGCTGAAAGCTGAGTTTGCTTCTTTGGGGATTTCCACAGAAAAAGTGGATGAGCTAAGAAATATCTTGCAGTCGGATTTTCAAACTCTCAAAGAGAAGCTAAGTTCATATAGTGACGAGCTAATTGATGAGGGACTTTCCGAGATTGAGGAGCTATATAAGTATCTTAGTGGTACTGAGGCTGTGCAAAAGATGAAGTTTGCACCATACCTTGCTCGTGGTATAGATATTTATACTGGGACGGTATGGGAAGTCTTTCTCAAAAGTCGCAATATTAATGGGAAAGATTTTAATATCAGTATTGGAGGAGGCGGAAGATACGACAAAATTATTACCACATTTATTGATGATGGTAAGGAATATCCTGCAGTTGGAATGTCTTTTGGGCTGGATGTTATTTATGAAATCCTCATGCTTAAAGACACCAACAAGAATATTTCGAGTGTCGATCTATTCGTAATTCCTCTGGGAACTGAAATTGACTCATTTAAGTTCACATCACAAATGCGCAAAATTGGCGTAAGAACGGAAATGGAAAAGAAATCGCAAAAGCTAAAGAAGAGTATGTCTTATGCAAATGCGATAAATGTTCCATACGTTATAATTCTCGGAGAGAATGAAATCCAAGCTCAAAAAGTCAAACTTCGTAACATGAGTAATGGCGAAGAGACTGAGTTTCATATGAACGATTATGAAGGAATTAAATCTGCCATAGTCGACTCATGAAAGATGTGCTAGATCATAATTATTAATGATCTTCATGAAAAGATAGAACTTCCTAGTTTGTTTAGGAGGTTCTATCTTTTTGTATGATAAAAAATTTTATTTAATTAGTATTTTATAAAGTTATAGTTAATTTTCCAAATTTATACTAATAAATAAACATAAAATATTTACAAGTAAAAAAATAAGTGCTATAATGTAATTGCTTTTAAGGAGTGAAAAGTTTGAAAAATAAAAGAAAAAGAAATCCATAGAAAATAAACGTAATTGA
Source organism: uncultured Clostridia bacterium (assembly GCA_944387475.1). GTDB lineage: Bacteria > Bacillota > Clostridia > TANB77 > CAG-508 > CAG-269. The sequence continues at coordinate 6,166 of CALXFB010000036.1, read as the reverse complement.
GCACAAGAACGTTTGTTTGCAATAAATATTAAATCAATATAAAAGGTGTATAGACATTTACTATGTGTACCAAGCTAGATTAACGGAATTTGTTAAAAACAAATATAAGTTTACGTACTCCACCTTATTAAATAAGGATATGTTACACTTGTTTGTGCTTAAAAGGTACACGTCACATATAAATATGCGGGATAAAATTACGTGGTAATTTTTCGCCACTCCCTCCGCCGTGCTCTTCAGTCTATCTATACATCTAAATAGATTATAACAAATTTATGTTAATTAATCAATTTTTAATTAAATTTTGTGCCTTTCGTAGACGAAGTGAAACGAAGGCGAAGAAAGGAATGTTAGTAAATATGGAGAATATTGTTCCAAAAAAATTGAAAATTGGAGATGAAGTAAGAATAATTGCACCATCTAGAAGTATGAAAGTTTTAAAAGATGATGTCATAAGAATAGCAAAACGAAGATTGGAAAAAGATGGGTTAAAAGTAACATTTGGAAAAAATGTAATGAAATACCAAACAGAAGAATTGAAATGCGCTAGTATATCTGATAGAGTAGAAGATATACATGAAGCTTTTATAGATAAAAATGTTAAAGCAATTATTACAGCGACAGGGGGGTATAATGTAAATCAAATATTAGATTATTTAGATTATGACTTAATAAAACAAAATCCTAAAATTATTTGTGGATTTTCTGACATAACAGCTTTAGTTAATGCAATATATGCAAAAACAGGGATGGTAACATATTTAGGTGTCCAATTTTTTAGTTTTGGAATGAAATATGGATTTGAATACTCATTAGAATATTTTAACAAAATATTTATGAGTAATGAAGAGAAATTGTTAATTATTCCATCAAATCAATGGAGTAATGATAAATGGATGAAAAACCAAGAAAAAAGAGAGTTCTTTAATAATGAAGGAATGAAAGCATTAAATTATGGTGAGGCAAGTGGAAGGATTATAGGTGGCAATTTATGTACATTAAATTTATTACAAGGAACAGAGTATATGCCAAATTTAGACAATTCTATTTTATTTATTGAAGATGATGGAGAAACAGGAGATGCGTTTATAAAAGAATTTGATAGAAATTTACAATCATTATTACATTGTGCAAAAGGGAAAAAAATTAAAGGATTAGTAATTGGGAGATCTGAAAAAGTTTCTAATATGAATGAAGAAAAATGGAAAATAATTTTAAATACTAAAAAAGAATTACAAAATATTCCAGTAATTATTAATGCTAATTTTGGACATACAACACCGATTTTTACTTTTCCAATAGGGGAAAGTGCAAATATAATTGCAAATGATAAAAAAATTGAAATAAGAATAAATAATAGAAAGGGGGAATAATTCGTAAGTTTTAACGGATTATAAATTATGGAAAAGTTATTAAAAGGAAATACAACTTTGGCATATGCGATGTCTTTAGCTGCTAGTTGGGCTTGGGGAACATCTCTAGTAGTAGGGATGGAAACAATACAAACTAAAGGTTTAATACCATTTGCTATTTGGGCAATAGCAAATTCATTAGCATTACCATTATTTGGGTTAATTGCATATAGAATACCAAATTTAGAAAAGGTAGTTAATTCAAAAATAGTAAGTTTATTTACGATAATTGTAAATATTTTCTGTTTATGGATTCAGATGAATTCTATTTATCAATATTTAGGAAATCTCGAATTTGTATCAGATTTTGCATCAAAGATAATTACAATAATAATGATATTAATAATGACAATAGCTTTATACAAAAATGCATTAATTAGAAGTATTGTTTTTGATAATCCTTTATGGTATTTATGTTATGTGTTACTTGTTGTGTTGTTAATATGTGGTTTTATAGGGAATGTTGAGACATATAATATAGTTAACTTAACTAATAAAAGTGAAATTTCATGGGCTTTAAATTCATGTATAATATTATTTTCTGGACCTATTATGTGCTTAAGAAATTGGCAGATGGCAGAGAAACTAAAAAAAGAAAATAAAATGAAAGCACACTATTGGGCTGGCTTATTATTTGGATTATATATGATATTAGTGGGACTTCTAGGTATGTTTAAATTTAATGGAATAATGAATATAATCTTTGTACTAGTTGTTTTATGTGTGGCATTAACTACAGCGGATACTGCTATAGTAGGAATGCAAAAAGTATTGAACAAAAAATGGGGAACTGTAATTTCTCTAATAGCTATGATTTGTTGGATTTTTGTTATTCCTATGGGAGTTATGAATTTATGGACAACAATGGGAAATATGAGAAAATATGTTGTAGGAGCATGTATTATAGTATCAGTTAGTCTATATATTATGCAAAATAGAAAAAAATCAAAGAATACTGAAGTAAGTTAGTAATTTATTAAAATAAAAAGGAAGTGAAAATATGTCTGATAATGATGAGTATTTAAGATTGCCACATGGTATGCATGATAGAGAAGAAGAATGGATAAAAAGGGAAAGGAAAATTTTGGATTTTCATGCTCAAAGTGGTAAAAGAATAGGGTGTAAATTACAAAAATATTCACCTCTTGGATATACTTCAACTTTTATAAGAGGTGCTAATACTGCTAAAGGAAAAACATATACATTAAACAGTAAATCTGGTAAATCATTAACATTGTCATGTGATTCAACCCCTTCAGTTTTTAGAAGATATGTTGTAGACAGCAATGGGGAGGCACAAAGGATAGCTTTTGTTGCTCCTTTATTTAGATATAGAAATAGTCATAATAGATATTTTACACAATTAGGATATTCATTGATAAATGAAAAGCCAACAGATTATGAAGAAATAGATATAAATTTGGTACAACTAGCTAAGTCAATGACTGACCTATTTTCAAATTGTGGAATAAAAACGAAGATACATATAAATGATTATAAAGCATTGAGGGCAGTATTAGGACAATATATTTCACAAGAGGAACTTCCAATGATAATTCATAGACTACAATTTGCATCTAAAGATGAAAGAATTGAAATATTTAAACAATTCATAACAGACGAAAACAAATGTAAGGAAATGATAGAATTATTTAATGAAAAACCAAGAATTATAAGGTATAAGGATAAAAAGGACAATAAACTTAATTTACCAGAAGAGTATATGGATTTATATAAAATGGGAGAGGCTTTAAATTATTTTAATGGAGTAGATGTTTATTTTGATCCTGCAGATTTACATAGTATAGAAACAATAGATAGATTTGCTTTAAGATTTAGAACATTAGATAATATTGCACTAGGTGATGGAGGAGAATATACAAAATATGCACATAGATGGAATAATAAAATAAGAAATTTTTGGAGTGTAGCTTCAGGTGTCGAAGCTATTGAAAGAAATAGTCAAAATCTAAATATTGAAGAAGCAAAAAGAAAAATAGCAGTATATAATATAGATGCTTCTAATGATTTTGTATTACAGGTTATGAAAAAGTTAGGTGATATGGAAGAAAATGTAGCTTATAAAGGTATAGCAAAAAATATAGGAAAGATGATAAAAAAAGCTCAAAAGGATTATTCTCACTTTGTTGTTATAGGAGCTAATGAGGAAAATGGAGGAGATATAAGAATAAAATCAATAAATTCAGATGAAGTAATAACTATAAAATCTCCAACTAAAAAAGAAAAAGAATTTAATAAAGAAACAGAAGATAGTGAATTAGATGAAAGATAATTAAAATAAGAAAGGTGGAATGAAAATGGCAGCAGTTATATGGAATTCGTTAAAAGAAGCAAAAGAAGGATTAAAAAAATTACATAAAGAAGGAAAAACCATTGGTTCTATACATACACTAGGAGCATTACATATAGGACATGGAAAATTAATAGAAATGTCGGCTAAAGAAAATGATTGCACAGTTATTAGTATTTATCCAAATGTTGCACAATTAGCACCAGGAACAAAATATGAATATGACATAAAAAAAGATTGTGAATTTGCTGAAAAACATGGAGCAACACATATAATATGCCCTAAAACAGAAGAAATATATCCAAAAGATTTTATAACATATCTAGATCAAGGAGAGTGTTATAAAAGATTAAATGGAACAGCACAACCATACTTATTTAAAGGTATGATAACAATGAGTGTTAGATGGATATTGTTTACGAGACCTACAAGAACATATTGGGGATTAAAGGATATAGGACAAACTATACTTGTTGAAAGAGCACTAAAAGATTTGTTTCAAGATGATATTATTGTAAGAGAAGTGCCATGTGTAAGATACAAAAGTGGAATTGCAATATCTTCAAGACTAATGGATTTACCTGAGAAAAAGATAAAAGAATTTAAAAGACTAAATGATGCTTGTGAAAAAGGAAGAGAAACTTTATTAGAAGGAGAGACAAGAGCAAGTAAAATAAAAGAGATAATAAGAAATGAACTAACAAAAGAACCTTTAAAATATTTTTCAATAGAATATATAAAAATTGCTAAACCTGAGGACTTTTCTGAACCTGAAGAAATTACTTTACCAATAATTTTTCATGTAGATTTAACTGATGGTAAAAAAATGTATTTTGATGGTTTATTTATAAGGAATGAAGAAGAATTAAGAAATGGTCCTCCTGTTATTTGGCTAGATGATGAGTATCCACCATTTAAGGAAGGTGAATAATATATGAAATATAAAAAGATATTATTATATGGGCAAGGAAATGGCAGAGATCATGTGAATCATATAGAATTTATGAAAACTAAAGAAACAGAAATTTTTTCATTGATAAAGAATGAAAATGCCTTAATGGAAAAATATAATAATGTTAAAGTAATAAAAAATATTAACGAAGCTTTATTATTTGCAAAAGAATATAAACCAGATTTAGTAATAATAAGTAATAGAGCAGATCTTTCTGAAGGAGCAACGGAAATATTTAGAAAAAATGGATATAAAGTTTTTGGAATTACTAAAGAAGTAGCAAGATTAGAAACTTGTAAAGAATATGCAAAAGAATTTATGAAAAGGAATAATATAAAAACACCAGATTATTATATAGCTAATAGCGAAAAACAAGCTATTGAATATATAATAGATAATTGGAATAAGTCAAGATATGGATATGTTTTGAAAGTTGATCAATTTTCAAAAAATTCTTTTGCCAGAACAGCAGTTCCAGAAAGTCTAGAAGGAGCTATTGAGGATATACATAGATTATTTAGCCTTACTAAGAATTGCAAATTAATAATAGAAAAAAAAATTAAAGGGTATGAATTATCTGTGCATGTATTGATAAACAATGATAAATATAGTGTATTACCTATGGTACAGGATCACAAAAAAAAATACCCAAATGATGAAGGTCCAATGACAGCTGGGACTGTATCAGTAGCAGAAGGAAAACCTTGTCCAGATGATTTGATGAAAAAGTTAAGAAAAGATATTATAGAACCAACAATAAAAGGATTTATTAAAGAAAAAATAGAATATAATTATATCTTATATATAGGAGTAATGGTTACAGAAACTGGTGTTCCATATGTGTTAGAGTATAACACACGTACAGGAAATCCAGAATGGTTAGCATTGACTGGATTATTAGAAAAAAATCTGATTGATTTAATTAATACTTACTATGAAAATGTAGAAGAAATAGATGATTTTTGGAAAAAAGATGGTGTCTCAATAGCAATGTATGGCTTTTCGGCTGGATATCCTGAAGTAGAGAGAAGCAACTATAAGGAGCCAGTACTAAATTTAGATAAAGTAAAAAGCGATACAGATATTATTGGTGAACATATTATATCTAGGAATGGTATATTATATCCGTCAGGAGGCAGAGTATTTGCTTTAAGAAGGATAGGAAAAGATTTCAAAAAAGTAAAGAAAGATATAATAGAAGATTTTTATAATATTAAATTGGATGGATTATATTTTAGATATGACATCGATAGAATCAATTATAAAAATTAGAATAAATATAAAAAATAGTTTTTGAAGTGTAGCTATTTAAATAAAAACAAAGAAAATAGAAATTTTTATATTATGGTGTAAATCTAGATAATTGTATAATCAAAGATAATTAAGTGAAATTTTACTAAAAATAAAAATTAAAGTTAGTGTAAAATAAATTCGGGAAAAATATAAAATAAAAAATAAGATACTCCCAAAATTGTGTTAAAATAAATTTAA
>CALXFB010000035.1 GCA_944387475.1 uncultured Clostridia bacterium | reverse complement strand
TAACTTACTTCTGGAACTCTATTTGTTATTTCTTTATCTTCCACCATTGTTATGAATTTTCTTAATGCTAAATCAAATTCTTTTAATATTACCTTCTCAAAGTCGTCATCATCTTCTTGTCCTGGTACATATTCTCCTTTTTCTTCATCTTTATATCCTGGTAGCTCTTCATCTTCTGGTAATTCTACATTATCTTCATTTGAGTCCCTATCTATTGCTGGTTCTTTATCTTCATTTTGATATTCTGTTATATCTGCTATATTTGTTATGTTTTGCCCTACTGGTGCTTCTTCTGTTACTCTACACATTATTGGTACTTCTTCATATGATAATATATATTTTCCATCAAATGCTGCCTTTTCTATTAGACTATTTTCTAAATATCTTGTTGTTACTGTTCTTCCATCTTCTGATACTTCCCATCCATATTGTTTATTATATTCATTATCTACATATTCTAAATATGGTGGTAAATGATCTTTTATTTCTGCTGCATATCCGTCTATATCACCTTCATTGTACACTCTTAGCATATATATTACATAATCTCCTATTTTTACTCCTACTGGATCTTTTGGATGATTATAAATCGCTGTTGTTATCATATTTCCATTTTCATCTGTTGTATTTAATAATGATGTATCTACTTCAGGTGCTCTCGTATAACTTCCGTCATCTTCCATTAAGTACTCATTTTCTTCTATTTCTTCATCACTACTTACTGCTATTATAAATTTTCTTAATGCTAAGTCAAATGACTGTAAAACTATATTATCAAAATCTTCGTCATCTTCATATTTTTTCCAATCTTCTGTATCAGAATCTCTATCATCTATTGGATCTCCATCTTTATTTGTGTCTTCTGTTATGGCTGCTTCATTTCTTATTATTTCTCCTGATGTATCATTTGATATTACTCTTAGTTTAACTGATACTTCCTTATATGAAATATCATCTTCTGTTTTTGTACCATCATTTGTTCCGAATGCTGGAATTAAATTTCCATCAACTGTTGTTTCATTTTCTTTAGATAAATAGTCTGTTGAAATTTGTATTATTCTATCTCCTGTTTCATTATATTGGAAATTTCCCCATAAATAGTTTTGGTTAAATTCTATTGCTTCTTTTTCTTCATCTGTTAGTGTTGGATCATCTTGTAGATCCTCTCCTTCTAATTCAGACCATAAGAACTCTAAGCCTTCTGGTATGTCTTCTGTTATTTCTGAAGCATATCCATCTATTGTTCCTTCATTATATATTCTAAATGTATATGTAACTATATCTCCTTTTTTTACTGAAACTGGATCTTTATTTAATTTATAATCACCTGTTGTAATAAGGTTTCCATCTGGTCCCACTGTATTTAAATCACTTACATCTACACTTTCAATTCTTTCTGGTACATTTTGATTATTTACTTGTGTAATTCTTTTAATTAATTTTAAGTCAAAAGATTCAGGCATTAAAACTAATTTTTCAAAGTCATCATCATCTTGCTGTCCTTTATAATAGTAATCTGAATCTGATAAATCGTCTTTATTTCCATTACCATTATAATCTTCCATATTATCTTTATTTACATCTGGTGTTGTTGCTGGTTCTGAGTCTCTGTCTTCCCCTTCTTGATTTGTTATTGTTACATTATCTTCGCTATCAAATTCTTCTGAAATCCATGCAACATTTGTAAGTATTTTTGTGTTTGTATCATCTGCTACTGCTGTTACTTCACATTCAATTGTTATTGTTTCAGAACTTGGATCACCTGTTCCTGTATAAGCTGGTAAATTATCTGTATTACCATCTACTCTTACTAATGTTAATCTATTATCTCCTGCTTCATCATATGATTCCATCTCAAAATTACCACTTACAACTCTTGAAAATTTTAATCCTGTTGGTAATTGGTCTACAACTTTAGTTGCACGTCCATCTTTTTCTCCTTCATTATAAATAGTAATATTATATGTAACTATATCTCCTGTTTTTACTAAAACTGGATCTTTTTTGTGATTATATGTAGCTGTTGTTCCTGTTTTTAATGTAGCTTCATCGATATTAGGTACTCTTGATGTATTTCCTGATAATTCTGTTTCTCCAACTTTTGTTATATATTTTCTTAAAGCTAAGTCAAATTCTTTTTCCTCCGGTGTTACAACTAATTCAACATCTTCTGATTTTTCTTCTTTTTCTGGTATCATTACTGGTTGTTCTGTATTTGTTGGTGATGTCCATAATGTTAATTTGTTATTATAATATTTTATACTTATATTTACAGCTATTTTAGAAACATCATCTGTTGGTACAGATATATAGAAATCTTCTCCTACTAAGTCTTTTACTGTTGTTCCTTCTTGTACTTCTTGTTTATTGCTATCTAATAATGTATAATTATTTATTTGTGTTCCATCATTTTTTACAAGAAAATCTATTGTATATGGTTTGTCAGAATTTTCTGTTATATGTATTGGACCTAATATATAGTTTTCTCCTGATTGTACTGATTCCAATTTTGTTGTATCAACTTTTGCTGGTGCTCCTTCTTCTGTTGTGCTTCCTGAATATTTATCTGCATTAGCTATTGCTGTATTTATTAAATATCTATATAAAATTTCTGCTTGTTGTTGTCTAATTAATCCTTCATCTGTATCATGTCTTTTATAATCTGATAAACTATCATAATTTCTTCCATCTGTTGTATAATACAACCAACCTGAGTCATGTTCATCTGTTTTATCATATTTACCTTCTAATTCTTCGTCAAAGTTTGTAAAATACCATATTGCTGCTTGTTGCACTGCTGCAATATCATCTCTTGTTAAATAATATTTCCATTGTCCTGGATTAATATTTGCTGCTTGTAAATATGCTTCTTTTTCTGCTTCATCATTTTCATCATCTATTAAATACAACATATCTGCTAAAGCTAAAAATGCATCATAAGTTTTTACAGTTTTGTCTCCAACTTGTATTTCTCCATTTACGAAAGTTGTTAATGCTGATACATTACTTGCTATTGTTTCTCTTTCTGTTTTCATATCATAAAAGATATTGTATGTTCCTGTTAGCTTTTTATCACTAAATCCAACTCCAGCTTTTACACAATATATATTTTTATTTCCATCTGCCGCTACTGGATCTTCTTCATTAGGTCCTGTATGTTCTTGTATGTTCCAGATTTTAGCTCCATAACCGTCTACCCCATTTGTGTATGGATCTCCTATTGCGTATCCAAATTCCGGAGTATCATTTGTTCTTATTTCACTTATTCCTAAATACAACGGTCCTCCTTGAGCTGCTTTTACAGAACTTGGAATTAAAATTGATAAAATTAATACTAATAAAATTAATCCACTTAAACATAAATTTTTTAATTTCATTTCTTTCTCTCCTTCTTATTTATATAAGTCCTCATGTATATTATTTTACTAGATTTTTAATAATAGTCAATAGGGGTTTTTTTGTATTTTTTTCCTTTTATATATTAATCTCTAAAAGCCTTACGGAAACAAGGTTTTTGAGTTTATAGTTAAAAATACACCCTACATTACAATTATATTACATTTTTGTGTTAAAATCAAGATTTTATGTGAATTTCATACGTTTTTTTACTTTTTCCGTATGTTTTTATCTATTTTTATTATAATATTTTCATATTTTAATAATTTGACTCATATATTTTTAAAGGTGATAATATGTTTATTAAACATTTTTTTAAAAAGTTGTTATTTATTTTTTTTATATTATTTTACATTTTTAGTTTTGATATTAAATATATTTTTGCAAGTGAAGAAAATTCTCTTAATATAAATGCACGTTCTTGTGTAGTTTTGGATAGAACTAGCAAAAAGATTTTATACGGAAAAAATGAATATAATAAAGTAAAAATGGCTTCTACTACAAAAATAATGACTGCTACTATTATTTTAGAAAATTGTGATCTAAATAAAACCGTTTCCGTGTCAAAAAAAGCGGCTAATACTGGTGGTTCAAGGTTAGGCCTTAAAACAAATGATAAAATTACAATTAGAGATTTACTCTACGGACTTCTTTTAGTCTCTGGTAATGATGCTGCTGTTTGCTTAGCAGAAAGCTGTTCTGGAAGTATTTCTGATTTTGCTATTCTTATGAATAAAAAAGCTATTGAACTCGGACTTACAAATACACATTTTGAAACTCCCCATGGCTTAGATTCTGATAATCATTATACAACTGCATATGAACTTGCACTACTTTCTGATTATGCTTTAAACAACCCTATTTTTCTTAATATTGTTGGAACTAAAACTTATACAATTAATATAAATGGAAATTCTAAAAATTTAAGTAATACAAATGAATTACTTGGAAACTTAAGCGGTGTATATGGTATAAAAACCGGCTTTACAAATGGTGCTAATAGATGTTTAGTAACAGCTTGTAAAAGAGAGGATATGGATATTATTTGTGTTGTTCTTGGATGTGATACTAAAAATTTTAGATCTTTAGATAGCACTAAATTAATTAATTATTCTTTTGATAACTTTGAATATATAAACATAGAAAACTTTCTTAACGAAAAATTGTCTGTATGGAAAAATGAAAATAAGAATTATTTTAATATACTAAAAGGAATTTCTAACAACCTAGATTTTTCAATATCTAATATTAATACACCTATTATACCTATTAAAAAAGATGAAATTTCTTCTTTAAGTGTTAATTTCTATATAAAAAAAGATATTGAATCTCCTATTTATACTGATGATATTATAGGCTCCTACAATGTATATACTGATTCTAAAAGCATCTTAGAAGGAAATATAGTTTCTAAGCAAAATATTAAGAAAAAAAATTTTCTTTATTATTTTAAAGATTTTTTAAAAAATTATTCTACTATTTTTAATGATTTTACAAATAAAATTGTATAAAGAAAAATACCTATGAAATATATCATAGGTTATTTTCTATTTTACATTTTCTTTTATGTAATCTACTACATCTGCTACTGTTGCTACTTTTTCTGCATCTGCATCTGGAATTTCTATTTCAAATTCTTCTTCTAATGCCATTACTAATTCAACTATATCTAATGAGTCAGCTCCTAAGTCATCTATAAAAGATGCTTCCATAGTTACTGTTCCTTCAGATACTCCTAATTGTTCAACAATTACCTTTTTTACTCTTTCTAATACTTCTTCTGAACTCATACCCCGAGTTCACCTCCTCTCAAGTTTGCAAATGATTTATGCATTTGTTTTTTTCTATTCGATACATCATTTATATTATATGTTTTTATATTTGTCAAGTAAAAATCATCTTTTTTTATAAATTTATACTAGTAAGTCGGAAAAACTTTTAGTCTCCATTTTCTCTTTGTTTATCAAATTCTTCTATCATTCTATCTACTGCTTTATTTTCTACAAATTTTTCTGCTTGTATTATTGTGTATTTAAATAATAATTCATCACTACTTCCATGTGCTTTTACAACAGGTTTTTTTACTCCTAAAAATAATGCTCCACCATATGATTTATAGTCCATCGTTTTTGAGAATTTTTTTATAGAAGGAAGTGCTGGTATTGCTAATATTTTAGATAATAAATTGTGTGTTAAACTTTCTGTTAATGTTCTTTTAACAAATTTACCAAGCCCTTCTGTTGTTTTTAAAAATACATTTCCTGTAAAACCGTCTGTTACTATTGCATCTATTTTACCAGAAAAAGCATCTCTACCTTCTACATTTCCAACAAAATTTATTCCTAATTTTTCTGAATTTTCTTTTAGTAATTTATAACTTTCTTTTACTAAATCATTTCCTTTAGTTTCTTCTGTCCCTATATTTAATAAACCAATTGCTGGCGATTTTATTCCATATGTATTTTTTAAATATATGCTTGACATCTGTGCAAATTGCAATAAATTTATCGGTTTACAATTTGTATTTGAACCTGCATCTATTAAAAGTAATTGGCTTTTATAAGCAGGCAATATCCCAGCTAGTGCTGGTCTATCTATTCCTTTTATTCTACCTACAATTAAAGTTGCTCCGAGTTAGTAATGCTCCTGAATTTCCAGCAGATATAAATACATCTCCTTCTCCTTCTTTTAGCATTTTAAATCCCACTACCATAGAAGAATCCTTTTTATGCCTTATTGCTACTGTTGGCTGCTCTTCCATTTCTATTGTCTCTGTTGCATTCTTTATTTTTAGTCTGTCTGAAATTTCTTCTATTTCTTTTCCGTAAAATTCTTTTACTTTATTTCTTATTACTTCCTCTTTTCCTATTAAAACTACATCCGCTTTTACTTTATTTATTGCTTCTACTGCTCCTTTTATATTAGCATCTGGGCTATTGTCTCCTCCCATTGCATCTAATAATATCTTCATTTTTGTTCCTCCATTTTTAGTCTTTATTTATTTTATTTATAGCATATTTATTTTATTATTCTTTTATGAAAAAAGCAAGTATTTTTCTTTATTTTATCATATTAAAATCTAATTCTATACAAAGCAAAAGAAATGAGACAAAAAGGAACCGTCCCTATTTGTCTCAATTTATATTATTCGATTATATCAGCTACAACTCCTGAACCAACTGTTCTACCACCTTCACGGATAGCGAATCTTAGTCCTTTTTCAATAGCTATAGGTGTGATTAATTCAATTGTCATTGAAACGTTATCTCCTGGCATAACCATTTCTGTTCCTGCAGGTAATTCGATAACACCTGTAACGTCTGTTGTTCTGAAATAGAATTGTGGTCTATATCCATTGAAGAATGGTGTATGTCTTCCACCTTCTTCTTTAGTTAATACATAAACTTCTGATGTGAATTTTGTATGTGGATGTATTGTTCCTGGTTTACAAAGAACTTGACCTCTTTCTATTTCTTTTCTATCGATACCTCTTAAAAGAACACCGATATTATCTCCAGCTTCTGCTTGGTCTAATAATTTTCTGAACATTTCTACACCTGTAACAACAGTTTTCTTTCTTTCTGTTGTAAGACCGATGATTTCAACTTCGTCTTGTAATTTTACTTGTCCTCTTTCTACTCTACCTGTTGCAACTGTTCCACGTCCTGTGATTGTGAATACGTCTTCAACTGGCATTAAGAATGGTTGGTCGATTGGTCTTTCTGGTGTTGGGATGTAGCTATCTACTGCATCTAATAATTCTTTAATTGGTGTATATACTGGATCATTAGGATCTGTTGAATTAGATTCTAACACTTGTAATGAAGATCCTTTTATAATTGGAATTTCATCTCCTGGGAATCCATATTCTGAAAGTAAGTCTCTAACTTCCATTTCAACTAATTCTAATAATTCTTCATCATCAACCATATCGCATTTATTTAAGTAAACTACGATATATTTAACTCCAACTTGTCTTGCAAGTAAGATATGCTCTCTTGTTTGAGGCATTGGTCCATCAGCTGCTGAAACAACTAAGATAGCACCATCCATTTGTGCAGCACCTGTGATCATGTTTTTAACATAGTCAGCATGTCCTGGGCAGTCAACGTGTGCATAGTGTCTATTTTCTGTTTCATATTCTACGTGAGCTGTGTTAATTGTAATTCCTCTTGCTTTTTCTTCTGGAGCACCATCGATTTGATCGTATGCTTCATATTTAGCTTTTCCTAATAATGATAAATATTTTGTAATAGCTGCTGTTGTTGTTGTTTTACCATGGTCTACGTGACCAATTGTACCGATATTAACGTGTGGCTTCGTTCTTTCAAATTTTTCCTTTGCCATTTTAAATTCCTCCTTAAAATTTATTTTATTTTTAAAAATTTAATAACAAAATTATATTTTGCATATGCATTTTATAACATTTTTGTTAAAAATGCAAGTCTTTTTATTCTTTTTTAGCTCTTGAAGACATAATTGCTTCAGAAACTGATTTTGGAACTTCTTCATAATGAGATGGTTCCATTGAGTATGTTCCTCTACCTTGTGTTCTTGAACGTAATTCAGTTGCATAACCGAACATTTCTGATAATGGTATAAATGCATGTATTTCTTGCATTCCATCACTACCATCCATACCTTCGAGTCTTCCACGTCTTGAGTTTACATCTCCTATAACATCTCCCATGTATTCTTCTGGAACTGTTATTTCAACTTTCATAATAGGCTCTAATATAACTGAGTTTGCTTGTTTCATACCTTCTTTAAATGCCATAGCAGCTGCTATTTTGAAGGCCATTTCTGAAGAGTCAACTTCATGGTATGAACCATCAACTAAACTTACTTTGAAGTCTGTTACTGGATATCCTGCAAGGATACCTGTTTCTGCTGCTTCTCTCATTCCTTGTTCAATTGGTTTAATATATTCTTTTGGAACAGCTCCTCCTACAATTTTGCTTTCGAATTCTATTCCTTTACCTGGCTCTAATGGTTCCATTTCAAACCATACATCACCATATTGTCCTTTACCACCAGATTGACGAATAAATTTACCTTGAACACGTACTTTATTTCTGATTGTTTCTTTATAAGCAACTTGTGGTTTACCTACATTACATTCTACTTTGAATTCTCTTTTTAATCTATCAACAATTATATCTAAGTGTAATTCACCCATACCTGCTATAATTGTTTGTCCAGTTTCTTGATTTGTATGAACTTTAAATGTTGGATCTTCTTCAGCTAATTTTCCTAAAGCTATAGCCATTTTTTCTTGTGCTACTTTGTCTTTAGGCTCAATAGCTATATCAATAACTGGGTCTGGGAATTCCATAGATTCTAATATAACTGGACTGTTCGGATCACATAGTGTGTCTCCTGTTGTAACGTCTTTCATTCCTACTGCTGCTGCTATATCTCCAGCATATACTTTTTCTATGTCTTCTCTATGATTTGAGTGCATTTGAAGAATTCTTCCTATTCTTTCTTTTTTATCTTTATTAGAGTTTAATATTGTAGAACCTGATTCTAAAGTTCCTGAATATACTCTAAAGAAACATAATTTTCCAACAAATGGGTCTGTTGCAATTTTAAATGCTAATGCTGCAAATGGTTCTGTATCAGATGTTTTTCTTTCTACTTCATTACCATTTAAATCAACACCTTTGATATGTGGTATATCTAATGGTGATGGCATATAATCTATAATTGCATTTAATAATTCTTGAACTCCTTTGTTTTTGTAAGAAGAACCACATGTTACTGGAACTATTGTGTTTGCTATTGTTCCAATACGAAGACCTTTTTTGATTTCTTCCTCTGATAATTCTCCTTCTTCTAGGTATTTCATCATTAATTCTTCATCTTGATCTGCAGCTGCTTCTATCATTTTTTCTCTATATTCTTTAGCTTGTTCTACCATATCTTCAGGTAAATCTGTTTCTTCTATTTCTTTTCCTAAATCGTCTTTATGAATAAATGCTCTCATTTTGATTAGGTCTACTATACCTTTAAATTGGTCCTCTGCTCCTATTGGTAATTGTACTGGAACAGCATTTGCATGTAATCTATTTTTTAATTGGTCTACACAAAGCATAAAGTTTGCTCCTGTAATATCCATTTTATTTACATATACCATTCTTGGTACTTGATATTTGTCAGCTTGTCTCCATACTGTTTCTGTTTGTGGTTGAACTCCACCTTTTGCTGCTAAAACTGTAACAGCTCCGTCAAGAACTCTTAGAGATCTTTGAACTTCTACTGTAAAGTCAACGTGTCCTGGTGTGTCTATAATATTTATTCTATTATTTTTCCAAAAACATGTTGTAGCAGCAGATGTTATTGTAATACCTCTTTCTTGTTCTTGCTCCATCCAGTCCATTGTTGCTTCACCTTCATGAACTTCTCCTATTTTATGAGTTTTACCTGTATAAAATAGAATTCTTTCAGTTGTTGTTGTTTTTCCGGCATCAATGTGTGCCATTATTCCTATATTTCTTGTTTTTTCTAGTGGGTATGCTCTTCCTGCCATTTTTATATTTCCCCCTTTCTTCTACCATTTATAATGTGCAAATGCTTTATTAGCTTCTGCCATTCTATGTGTATCTTCTTTTTTCTTGAATGCTCCACCGTTTCCAGCTACTGCATCCATTATTTCTCCTGCTAATTTTGCAGCCATTGTTTTTTCATGTCTGTTTCTAGCATATGTTACAAGCCATCTTAAACCTAAAGTTTGTCTTCTTTCTGGTCTAATTTCTAATGGAACTTGATATGTAGCTCCACCTACTCTTCTTGCTTTAACTTCAAGAACTGGCATAACATTTTCTAAAGCTGCTTCAAAAACTTCTAAAGGATCTTTTCCTTCTTTTTCTTTAATAATGTCAAATGCATTATATACTATTTTTTGAGCAACTGATTTTTTACCATCTAGCATAATATTGTTTACTAATTTTGTAACAACTTTACTATTATACATTGGATCTGGTAATACTTCTCTTTTTGCTATATATCCTTTTCTTGGCACTATTCTTCCCTCCTTAATAAAAATTAAATTTAATACTTTATAAAAAGTATTTAGGTACTCGTGAAAATTTTAGATTTTCTACGTATAGTGCTATATAATCTATTCTAAATTTAAGCACCTTAAGTTTAGTAAGAATTATATGCACTAATTTTACTTGCTAAACCTAAAGTTTAATTTTTAGGTTTTTTAGCACCGTATTTTGAACGTGCTTGCATTCTGTCTTTAACACCTGCTGTATCTAATGTTCCTCTGATGATATGGTATCTAACACCTGGAAGGTCTTTTACCCTACCACCTCTGATTAATACAACACTGTGTTCTTGTAAGTTATGTCCAATTCCTGGAATATAAGAAATAACTTCATAACCATTAGAAAGTCTAACTCTGGCAACTTTTCTTAATGCTGAATTAGGTTTCTTTGGTGTTACTGTTTTTACAACTGTACATACTCCTCTTTTTTGTGGAGATCTAGCATTTGTTAATCTCTTATTTTTTGAGTTATATCCATGACGTAATGCTGGAGCTTTTGCTTTAGTTGTTTTTGTTTTTCTTCCTTTTCTTACTAATTGATTAATTGTTGGCACTTAAATTTCACCTCCTATTTTATATTTTACGATTCTATTAATTTGTTACGGAAATGCATATTACATGCAATTTACTATAACGAATTCTATTGTATCACGTATATCTCCATTAGTCAAGAAAAACTTGGAAATTCTTCCAAGTTTTTTCATAACTTCAATTGAAAAAGTAAAAGCAACTAATAGAGATATAAATATATTTTACTCTTACAACCCTTGTTAATGAATGACTAAAAGCTATTATTGCCTTTTTTATTGCTAAATATTTTATATGTATGTTATAATACGCTATGTAAGTGCTTTTGGTAGAAAGAGGTTATTATGAAAAATTTAAAGAAACTATCTTTTGAACAAAGGTGTAAAATTGAAGAAATGATTAACTTAAGAAAAAGAAAATTCGAAATTGCTAATGAAATAAATAAAAGTCCATCAACTATATCAAGAGAAATTAAAAGAAATAGAAAGTTAAAGCCTTCTAATATTTTTAATGAAAATGCTTATAATTGTAAATGGTTTGAAACTTGTAAAGTATGTACCGGTAAATGTAAATTATTTGAACCTATCTCTTGTATTGATAGAGATAGAAATATTGGTGCTTGTAATAATTGTAATAAACTTAAATCTTGTAAGTTAAACAAATACTTTTATAAAGCTGATATTGCCCAAAAAAACTACCAGTATACTTTAAAAGATTCGAGACAAGGTATTAATTTAACTACTGCTGAATTGATTGATTTAGCTAATATTATTTGCCCTTTGATTAAGAATCGGTCAATCTATTTATACTATTTTAAATAACCATCCAGAAATTAAACTTTGTGAAAAAACTATTTATAATTATATAGAAATGGGACTATTTTTAGATTGGGGTATCAATAATTTGAGTCTAAAAAGAAAAGTAAAACGAAGAATTCATACCAAGAAAAAATTAAAAAAGAGGAAAGAACCTGCTAATTATGAAGGTAGAACTTATTCAGACTATCTTGAATATAAATTAGAACATCCTAATATTCCTACTACTGAAATGGATACTGTTTATAATAATCAGTCTGGTCCGTATATTCAGACTTTTATATTTGAGAATACTTCCTTTATGATTGGTATACTTCACTCCTCAAAGACTCCAGATTCGATGTCTGAGGCTTTAAATATAATTCAAGATAAGTTATCTCCTAAAGAATATAATAGCTTATTTTCTCTTATTTTAACTGATAGAGGAACTGAATTTTCTAAAGCTCTACAATTTGAAGTTAATACAGAAACCGGAGAAATTAGAGGTAAAATTTTTTATTGCGATCCTCAACAATCTAGTCAAAAGCCACACGTTGAGAACAATCACTTGTTTATAAGAGAAATTTTACCTAAAGGACAAGACTGGACTCATTTAACACAAGATAAAGTAGATTTGATGTTTTCACATATAAATTCTACTCCAAGAAAATCTTTAGGTAATAAAACACCTTATGAAGTATTTACATATATTTATGGTACTGAAGTAGCTAATAAATTAAATATACAAAAGATAGCAAAAGACGAGGTCTGCACAACTCCTCATCTTTTAAAATAAAATGTATTAAATAAAATTTCAAACCCAAAAGCATTTACATAAATTGTTAATATAATAAACTTAAGTAAAATGGCATTAACTTTTTCACAAAAAAAATTTAATACTATTTTGCTTATTTCCTATGCTATTTTTCTTTGAAATATACATATATTTTACACTAAAATATGCTAAAAAGCAATATTCTGATTACAAAATATTGCTTATAAATTGCGTTCTTTCATACAATTGCGTTTAACTTTTCTAAATTGCTTTCACTTTTTCAATTGACCAGTTTTTTCATAAATTTAATATTTGTTTTATCTTTCTTCTTTATCTGTTCCATTTTGTTCTTTTCTCATTTCTTCTAATCTCTTTTTCCTATTTTCTAAATCTTCTTTTTGAACTTGTTCTATTCCTTTTTCTGCAACTTCTAAAACGTCATATTTTACATAGTTCATAAATTTTTCTTTTTTTGTTTTACTATTTTCTTCTTCTTTGCTATTTTCACTATCATTTTCTGGTGGTTCATTTGTCTCTAATTGTTCAGGCATTTCTTGTTTATCTTCTTGTTCTTCTTTTTCTTCTTCTATTGGTCTAAAACGATTTTTTATTGCAAGCATTGTTTTTCCTATAAAGTTTTCCTGTAGCTTAGGAAATCTTTTTGCAAGTCTTGGAAAGGCTTTTTCAAATTCACTCAATGGTCGTGGAAATTCAACCCATTCATTTTCTTCTTTTGCATTAGTATAAAACGCACTTTCTTCTTCCGTCTCTTCCTTATCTTCTGTTTCATTTACACTTGAATTTTCTTCTTCTTTTATCGCCATTTTTTCTCTTCTTGTTAATGGTAATGGTTCTTTTGAAGTAAATTTTCTATCTTTCCATCCTTCTAATTTAACTTGTAAGCTATCTCTACTTAAACCTTTCATTAAGTTACTTGCTACCATATTACATTTACTAATCATTGCAGAAATTTCAAAACATTTTGCTCTTAAATCTTCATCTGAATATTTTGCTAAATCTTTTTTTGTTAATTTTTTATTCTCTTTTTTTGTGCTATGCATTTCAACAAAAATATCGTTATTTTGTTTTGCTTGAAGTTCTAATTTTGATAGTTCTTGATTTACTTCTTCTTTCTCTAATTTTAATTTTTCAATTTCTTGTTTATCTGAAGTTAAAGCTATTTTTTTATTAATTTCTTTTCTTTTTGCTATAAGCTCATATTGTTTATTTAAATTTGCTTCAAGTTCTTTCTCAAGATTTTCTGGTTTTATTCTTTTTTCTTCTATTTGTCTTTGTTCTTCTCTTGCTCTTATTTCTTCTTTTAAAACACTTAAATCTTGATCAAGTTTTTCCATATATTCAATTACATTCTCTACTTTAGGTAAATTATCAATTACTTTTAACATTTTTTGATATTCATCATACTCTTGTCTTGTAATAGTTTTTGCATCAAGTTTATTTTTCAATTCTTCTAATTTAACTTGTGTATCAGTAGATTTATATTTTTCATATTCAATTTCCCAATTTCTCTTTTTCATTACAATTCCCCCTATATGGCATTACATATTAAAATCACTATTAATATTATACCATAATTTAACAGAGTAAAGCAATAATTTTATGTAAATTTATATATTTTTTAATAAAATTGTAATATTTTAGTAATATTTTTGAAAAAGACCTTAGTGTACTAAAGTCTTTTTTCTAAATCTTCTAAACTTCGTTGTGCTAATTTTTTATATCTTTCTTTTTTATCTTTAATTTTCTTTCCTTCGAGTTCTGGAAGTATTCCAAAATTTGCATTCATAGGTTGGAACTTTTTATTTTCTGTTGATATATATTTTGCCAAAGCTCCTATTACAGTTGTTTCTGGAAAGATTACTTTATTATCATCTTTATTTTTACTTTCTTTTTTACTCTTTTCTTTAAATTTTTCTACCACATTTAACGCTGCAACCATCCCTGAAGAAATTGACTCAACATATCCTTCTACCCCTGTAATTTGTCCTGCAAAATAAATATTATTATTAGATTTTAAACAATAAGTTTCATCTAATAATCTGCTTGAATTAATATAAGTATTTCTATGCATAACACCATACTTTACAAATTCAGCATTTTCAAGACCTGGAATTAGGCTAAATACCCTTTTTTGCTCTCCATATTTTAAATTGGTTTGAAATCCTACCATATTATAAATACTAGCCTTACTATCATCTTGTCTTAATTGAACAATAGCATATGGTCTTTTAGCTGTCCTTGGGTCATCAAATCCTACTGGTTTTAAAGGTCCATATCTTAAAGTATCAATTCCTCTTTTTGCCATAATTTCTATAGGCATACATCCTTCAAAAATTTCTCTTTTTTCAAAGTCGTGCAAAGTTACAACCTCTGCATTTACAAGCTCATTCCAAAACTTTTCATATTCTTCCTTGTTCATAGGAAGATTTATATAAGATTGTTCTTTCCCTTCTTGTGCTTTTAACCTTTTTTTCCATTCCTCTTCTGTTTCTTCTTTTTTCTTTTCTTGACTATACCTATCACCATAAAATGCTATATTAAAATTAATGCTATCTTTACTAACAATTGGTGCCGCTGCATCATAAAAATACAATTTATCTTCACCAGTGATTTCTGCAATCTGTTTTGCTAAGTCATCTGACGTAAGAGGTCCAGTTGCAACAATAACAATTCCTTCTTCTGATATTTTAGAAATATTTGTTACCTCTTCATGTATTATTTCTATTAAAGGATTTTTTTCAAGTTCTTCTGTTACTTTTTTAGAAAACTCTTTTCTATCTACAGCTAAAGCTTGCCCTGCTGCAACACTTGTTCTATCTGCAATTTTTATTAATAAAGAATCCCATTTCCTTAATTCTTCTTTTAAAAGCCCACAAGCATTTGTAAGTAAATTTGATTTAAAAGAATTGCTACATACAATTTCTGCTAAATCTTTATTACTATGTGCTGGTGAAAATTTTATAGGTTTCATTTCATATAATTTTACTTTAATATTTCTTTTAGCAATTTGATACGCAGCTTCACACCCTGCTAACCCACCGCCAATAACTGTAATATAATCTTTCATTTTTACTCCCACCATGGGCATTTCCTTTGCCTATAAAAGTTTCTATTTTAGGCAACTTCTTTATATAGATGTGTCCCAAATGCGACATTTATGTGTGCAAAGGAAACGTCCCTATTCAAATAATTTCATAATTTCTTCTCTTGAGAATTTGTTTATAAATTTTGTTTTTGTGTCTAACATACTATTTGCTAATTTTGCTTTCTTTTCTTGTAATTCATATATTTTTTCTTCTATTGAATTTTTAGTTATTAATTTATATACTTGTACATTATTTTTTTGTCCTATTCTATATGCTCTATCTGTTGCTTGGTTTTCTGTGGATATGTTCCACCAAGGGTCGTAATGTATTACCATATCTGCTCCTGTTAAATTAAGTCCTGTTCCTCCTGCTTTTAATGATATTAAAAACAATTTAACATTAGAATTTTCATTAAATTCATCTACCATTTTCATTCTTTCATCTACTTTTGTTGCTCCGGTTAGTTTAAAATAATTTATATTACGTTTTTTTAGTTCTTTTTCTATTATTTCAAACATAGATGTATAACCAGAAAATAACAATATTTTATGTCCTCCATTTATCGCTTCTTCGATTATTTCTATGCATTGTTCTAATTTGCTACTTCCTGCATTATATTCATCTATAAACAAACTCGGATGACAACAAATTTGTCTAAGTCTTGTTAATGCTGCTAAAATTTGCATTTGTGAATTTTCATATCCATCTAATTCTATTTTTTCAGCTATTTCCTGCTTTGCTCTTAATAGATATGTTAAATACAGATTTTTCTGTTCTTCATTCATTTCATTATTTAATACTGTCACTGTTTTTTCTGGTAATTCTGTTAATACTTCTTTTTTATTTCTTCTTAAAATAAATGGTTCTATTAACATTTTTAATTTAGCTATTGCTTGATAGTCTTCTTCTTTTACTATTGGTGTTTCATATATATTTTTAAATTTTCTATATGAAAACAAATATCCTGGCATTATAAAGTCAAATATTGACCATAGTTCTGCTAAAGAGTTTTCTATAGGTGTCCCTGTTAATGCATATCTTGTTTCTGCTTTTATTTGTTTTATTGCTTTTGCATTTTTTGTACTACTATTTTTTAAATATTGTGCCTCATCTGCTATAATATATTTAAATTCGTAATCTTTTTCTTTATAAATTTCTATGTCTCTTTTTAATAAATCATATGATGTTATAACTAAATCATAATTGTCTATTTCTTCTATTAGCCTTTTTCTTTCTTGCAATGTTCCTCTAATTACAACTGTTCTTAATTCATTTGTAAATTTACTTGCTTCATTTTGCCAGTTTAATGTTAGTGAACTTGGTGATACTACTAAACTTGCTTTTCTATTTTCATTTTTTGAATAATCTACTATTACAGATAACATTTGTATTGTTTTTCCGAAGTCCCATGTCATCTGCTAGTATTCCTCCAAAATGATATTTATCAAGTATTTTTAGCCATCTATAACCTGTTTTTTGATAATATCTAAGTACATTATTTAAGTTTTTTGGTACTTCTATTTCTTCTTCTAATTGTTCTTTATCTAATCCATTTACTATTTTTTTATATTCTTGATTTTTTATTATTTCAGTTCCTTTTATCCCTTTTAGTAATTGGTTTAGATACAAGGTCCTATTTGCTGGAAGACGTAACTGTCCATCTTCTATTTGCTTATAGTCTATTCCCATTCCACTTGATAATTTGTCTAAAAATTCTATTTCTTTATTATCTTCTAAATTTATAAAACTTCCGTCTTTTAGTCTATAATATTTCTTTTTTAAAGAATATTTTTCCATTATACCTTGTAATTCTTGTGCATTTATGTCTATTTTACTTAAGTCTATTGTTAGCAAATCATTTTCTACTCTTACTCCTATTCCTGTCATTTTTGGTGTTCTTATTTCTTTTTTCTTAAAGTTTTCTGTTACCATTACTGCAAATTTTTGCATGTAATAGTTTATATCTTCTGATAGGAATTTATATATTTTATCTTCATTAGGCAATATAAATCTTGTGTTTTTTACATCAAACATAAATCCTGTTTTTCTAAATATATTTAGTGCTTTTGTTTCTTTTATCTTATTTCGTGGAAATTCTATTTTTTCTTTTTCATTTAATGGGTTGAATTCATTTTCTCCATATTGAAATCTGATGTCTGCTACTAAATAGTCATTTTTATCAAAGTCTAAATATACTTTTGAAATTAGTTCTTTTGGTTTATATTTTTCTATTTCTTCTTGGCTTAAATCTGTTATTTTTATTGCATCTTTTACTTTTGGTAATATCACTGAGAAAAATTCTGGTAATTCTTCTTTTCCGAATTCTATTTCTGTTACATAATTTTGCTTAAATAACTCTAATAGTTTTAAACTTGTTTTTTCAAATTCTTTTGTACATCTATATATTTTACCATCTGTTAATATATATTTATATGCTTTTCCTTTTAACTCTGCTATTTCATATATTTCTTTTTCTGGATATATTATATAATTTCCTTTTTTATCTTTTTTTAATATAAAATCTATTTTTGGTTCTTCTTCTGTAAATTCTATTTTTTTAGTAGAATAATCTTTATTAAAATCTACTTCTTTTCCTTTTAGCACATCAAATAAATCATCTATTCCACTATTTCCTAGTAATATATTTGTTTCGCTTAATGCTTTCCCATAATATCTAAAATTACTATTTGAATTTGAATTTGCATATTTTATTATTTCTGAATATTTTAATATAAAATCAAGTAATGGTCTGCTTTCTTCTTCGAAGGCTTCTTTTGTATGTATAAACTCTAATTTTTGTCCATATTTATAATTTTCCTTATTTATCATTCTTGTATAAAACTCTGCTAAATTTTTTATTTTATACATTTTCTTATTTCCTATTTTAAATTCTACTTTTATATCTCCTGTAAATTTTTCATAATAAATTACTGGTTCTATTTTTATTGTTCCATTTTGTTTTATTTCATCTTCTTCCTCTTCTATCCCATCTATTTCTTCTTGATAAAATGTATTTACTATTTGTTTAAAATTTCTATGTTTTTGCTTTTCTGTTTTTTCTATCTTTAAGATATTTCCTTCATTTTTGCTTGTTTTATTCACATTTTGTCCTATATATTGTGGATTATTTATAAATTCTAATACACTAGCTAATGTATGTTTACAAACTCCGTAATGATTATAATAGTCTTCACATGTACATGTTACATCTTCTATTTCTCCGT
Organism: uncultured Clostridia bacterium; assembly: GCA_944387475.1. GTDB lineage: Bacteria > Bacillota > Clostridia > TANB77 > CAG-508 > CAG-269. Next base: position 1,939 of record CALXFB010000035.1, on the reverse strand, counting down.
TTTTTACACTTATATATGTTCTATAATTTTCTGTTCCTATTACATTTGCACTTAATGAAAAATTTAATTCATTTTCATATTCTACATTTTTTATTTTTACTCTTCCTTGTTTTTGGTAATTTATTGCTCTTTGTTTTCTTCCTTCTCCTGCATCTTTATATAAATCTTCTAATATTCCGTGATTTACAAGCATGTTTCTCCCCTCCACTTAGCAAAATATTATATTACAATTCTTGTAAAAAATCAAGTTTCATTTTTTATATCTTTATTTTCATTTTTATATCTTTATTTTTTATGTTTTTTATTATTTTAGTTTATTTTTCTGAGCTTTTGTAGTAAAATATTAATGAGAATATTTTAATTAAAATTTTCTTTAAAACCTTATACCTTTAGGAGGTATCACTATGAAAAAATATAAATTAGCCATTGTTGGTGCAACAGGTCTTGTTGGTAGGTCCTTTCTTAAAGTTTTAGAAGAAAAAAATTTACCAATCGAAAATTATACTTTATTTGCAAGTCAAAGATCAGCTGGTACTAAAATTAATTTTTTAGGAAAAGAATATGAAGTTCAAGAATTAAATGAGAATTCTTTTGATTCTGGTTTTGATTTTGCTTTATTTTCAGCTGGTGGAGAGATTTCTAAAAAATATGCTCCAATAGCTGCAAGTAAAGGCTGCATAGTTATTGATAATAGTAGTTACTTTCGTATGGATAAAGATGTTCCTTTAGTAGTTCCTGAAGTCAATTTTGAGGACGTTAAAAACAATCATGGAATTATTGCTAATCCCAATTGTTCTACTATTCAAGCAATGCTTCCTTTAAAAGCCTTAGATGATAAATATAAAATTAAAAGAATTATTTATTCTACTTATCAGGCTGTTTCAGGTGCTGGTAAAAATGCTTTAGATGATTTAAAAAATATAGATGGTAAAGAACCTTTAAAAAAATTCCCTCACCCTATATTTGATAATTGTTTACCTCACATTGATTCATTCTTAGATAATGGATATACAAAAGAAGAAATGAAAATGATTAATGAAACAAGAAAAATCTTACACAACCCTGATTTAAAGATTACAGCAACTACTGTCAGAGTTCCTGTTTCAAATTCTCATTGTGAATCTATAAATGTAGAATTTGAAAAAGATTTTGAAATTCAGGATTTAATAAACACTTTAAAAAATTTTCCAAACATTGTTGTACTAGATAATCCTGAAAAAAATGAATACCCTATGCCAATATTGGCTAATGGTCATGATGAAGTTTTTGTTGGTAGAATTAGACGTGATGACAGTGTAAAATCTGGAGTAAACTTATGGGTTGTTGCTGACAATATTAGAAAAGGTGCTGCTAGCAATGCAGTTCAAATCCTTGAAAAATTAATTACCACAAAAATTTAAATTACAGAACCTAATTATTTTTTAATAATTGGGTTTTTAATTTTATATTTGTAATTTTAACTTTTCTAATTCTTTTCTACTTATTCTGGTTGCATTTATTATTATTTCATCATCTACATTTTGTGATAAAAATCCTTTTATTGTTTTTCTTATTCCTTGTTCTTCTCCTCGTTTTATTCCTCGTTGCATTCCATTTTCTCTTTCTTTTCTTCCTTCTTCTTCTACTATCTTCTTAAATGCTTTTTCAAAATTAGACATAATATGCCCCTCTTTCTATATTTACACTACTTCTAATTTTAACTTTTCTAATTCTTTTCTGCTTATTCCTGTTGCATTTATTATTATTTCATCATCTACATTTTGTGATAAAAATCCTTTTATTGTTTTTCTTATTCCTTGTTCTTCTCCTCGTTTTATTCCTCGTTGCATTCCTCGTTGCATTCCTCGTTGCATTCCATTTTTTCTTTCTTTTCTTCCTTCTTCTTCTACTATTTTCTTAAATGCTTTTTCAAAATTAGACATAAAATCTCCTCCTTTAT